>JBGCDN010000479.1:0-15781 GCA_045105495.1 Planctomycetaceae bacterium | reverse complement strand
CTTATCGTTACAAGAGCATTCGCACGAACGGGCGGAACTCAGAATTCGTTTGCGGGATCTGGCGGCCAGTTGAGTCCACTAAGGATATCGTCGTCTCCACATCCTGGTTCAACGAGAAGGCTGAAGGGTAGGGCACACTCTTGGTGTACCGAATGTACAAGAAGGAAGGCTTATCGATACGCCGCAGGCGTCCTCGAAGGGATCGGAGTTGCCAGGTTCGGACTGAGCGAACCGGGGCGAGTTGCGTCAACGAATACTCGAGCGCCAACAACACCGTCGGTGGCAGCGGTCTGCACGATGGACGAAAGCTCCAGCAACGGTCGTGAAACCCCAGTTCCTACCCATCACAAGAGTGCTCTTCTCCTTCGAGTGGCGGCCTAAACAGTCGCAAGTTTGCTGACCGCGATCCTGCAGCGCGAACTGCGGTACCCAATCGACTCGAATCACTTCGGAGTTTTTACAAACTCTCGAGTGTATAAGTCTGCGAACTCATCTGCTTTTGGTGTGTAGCAAGGTTTTTGGAGAGAACCTGTTTGCTGAAATACGTTCCTGACCACAAACTCAATCAACTCACCAACGGTGACAATCTCGTCTTGCCGTGAAGTCGCCCGCAAAGATGAGCGAGCGCGAGATGCGGTTTCAACTTTCAGCAGGTCTGCTGCACCATCCAGTCCCTGCAGGACAGACGCCGTAAACGCGCCATGTCCACCGCCGTATTGTTCGTCTTCGAATGCGTCCTGGCCCTCACTGGTCGCTGCAACCACAATGGCCCCATTCTGCTTAATAGGTCGCAACTGTGACTTGAGCTGCTCATTCACATCGTTGGCAGTCTTCTCTCCAATCTGTGCCACTGCGTTGCCCGCTCGGCAGGTATCCAGCATGAACATGGTCTGTGCGCCGAGGTCAGTGAACTTCGAGATCTCACTCCATTCGATACCATCGCGTTGGATACTTTCGTCGCTGGTCGAATTAACGGAGGTTGGGAGATAGTAGTACTGCGAATCTACGTCGAGACCATGGCCAGCCACATATACGAGGACAAGCTGTTTCTGATCTGTAGAACCTTGATTAATTGACGCTTTGAGTTGCTCTCGCGCCTTGGCGAGAGCCTGTTTACTGATCTCTTCGTCTCGCAATACGAACCTGTCGCCCAGCTCGTAGAGCCCCTCATACCTCTGCAGTCGTTCGATTACAGATTCCACATCATCATGTGAGAACTCAAGCTCCTCCAACCCTCGCGCTTCGTACTTTTCTGAGGACAGCGTCACAAGGTGGAGCCTGTATTTTCTTTTTGTCCCCACAGGCCGATTACCGCCTGCACTTACATAGACGCTATCGGAATCGAACAGTCGGTTTCTTCCTCCGCCCGCTTCCTTGACCGATACACGCAGCTGCTCGCCAGGGTAATCAGGAGAAAAATTCCATGTTAGGACTTCGGTACGATTCGCTGCGTTGAACTGTCTCACTGGAACACCGAGAAATTTGTGTGTAGCTGTAGCTCGCACGGTGAATTCTTCAGGGTCACTACCCGCCGGATACGTAATCGAGGCGCGCAATTGTGTCGCCGCACCGACTTGTACAGTCTGTGTCCCGAGTGGTTGTTCGATGTGAACTGTCGGAATGCGATTCACAGTCTGCCGCAACAGGCTACGCATCTCAGCGGCTACGGGCTCATTCGCGGCGACCAGGGCGTCTGGCACGTTCCCAACACGCAGCACGTTTTGAATGACCTCAGGACGCTCCATCTCTTTCTGCAGGTTCGATCCTCTGAGAAATCGTGGAGTCAATTCTTGAACCACATTTCGACGCCGCCGGTTGATGTGCCAACCGAAGAGATCGCCACCTTCAGCAACTGATGAGTCGAAGTAACCCTGCGGTGTATAGATAGCCCACTCATCGTCTCGGTCTGCAAACAGTGTCAGCAGCGGCTCCCAGCCGGGGATAATCAATCTGCGGCCCTGACCGGTCGGATCGTCAGGGTTCGGGACGACTACTCCATTTCGCTCGAGAATAAGGAGTTTCTGTCGGTAGATTGGCAGCTGCTGCAACAGTCGAAACATTTGCTGTCCGGATTCGGCTCTCGCAACTTTCCCGTTGTCGTCGTACCCAAGGAACGACTTGATCACATCGCCCGATCTGAAGCTTCGAGCATAGCCAATACCTGCCTTGTCCGGACGCCCCTGCACAACCATGCGTCCGCCAACGGTGCCAACTTCCATTCCCCAGGCTTTCGAGATTGATGAACCGTTCTGTAGTCCCGCAAGGCTCCAAATCTTTACCGTTTGATCGCCAGATCCAGAAGCGAGATATCGGCCGTCCTGTGAGCAAGCCAGTGTGGTCACGGTTCCCGAGTGATCACGGTAGTACCGAATTGGAGAAGTGCTTCCGCCGCCTAGCTCGTAGATAAAAATGCCATTGAGCACTTCTGTACCAACAGCAACGGCGTAGGGACGCCCAGTCGCATCTGGGAGGAAGCAGTGCGAGCTGTACCAACCCTGGTAAGGATTCATTTTGATGGTTTTGGTCCGACCATCGGGCGCGATCAGGCTAAATACACTCCGGTTTATTGCGTCAGGCTTTAGCTCCCAACCACCTTCACGCGTCCTTGGATCAATCCACTTGCCGCTGAACATCGCGGGGGCTCTTAGTCCTAGTGCGGCCGGTTTCTCGGGCGCGAGGGCAAACGTTAGTTCTGTATCCTGGTTGGTGCCACGGCTGAGACCAATGTGATAATCATCGGTACTTGCAAACGCGACGCGGGCAACACGCTGTGCGCGGCCGAAGATTCTTGTCGGATTTGTGAGCGGGGCAGGACTTGGCTTGCCAGTTGAATCCAGCATTGGAAACAACAGCAGATCGTTCTTTGCCCTATCCTGGCTCAACAGGAAGCGGCCATCCGGGCTAAAGGCGACAAATTGAATGTCACCGGAGCCGACCTCAACTTGCCGGAACGGAAGATTCTTAGCGGCACGCGGGTCCCAGAGTTCGAGCCACGCACTAGGCTTATTGCCTTTGTAACGGTAAAGCGCATAGTTGCCGACGGCGAGCAATCCGTTCGGCGCAAATGCCAGTGACGAGACACTTCGTTTGTAGTTTCGCAGTCGTCTTGGAGTAACAAGTTGCGATCCCCGGCTGACGTACAATTTCCCTGCCTCATCGGCCGATGCCCATAAGCCTTGTGGGCCTCGTGCAATTGCCGTGATCGCCCCATCGAACGTCGAAGGAAGCGTCCCGAGCTTTCGTGGATTTCCTGCCACATCGTAGAGATCGATCTGCCACCTTGCTTGGACCTGTCCAATCGCTCTTTGATCTGTTGGCTCACACACAGCGAGAATGTTGTTAGCGACAAAAACGTTTGGCTGCTGCGTAGATTGTTGTGTCCAGGCACGTGTCACTACCTTGCGAGGTTCCCAGTTTCTTGAACCATCCCACACGACGACGTTCCCAAACAGGTCAGTGGATGCTAACTGTTGCCCGTTTGGAGCGTAGTCAAGATGCACGATAGATTCGCGGTGACCGGCCGAAGTTCCCTGCAACGTTCGGAGGATCTCGCGCGTCCCAGTGTCGTACACAACAATATTCGTATACGGGTCAAGTGCCCCCTCGCCAGCAACTGCCAGGCTCCTGCCATCAGAAGAAGCTGCGATCGTATTGATGAAACCACGGCCTCCGCGACTCAACGTCCAACGCAACGGGCCAGTGTAGGTGGAGATGACGCCTCCGTTCGCAGCCCTTCGAAATGCCCAGCTGTTGACAACTTTGCCACGTCCGGCTGTGAAAATTCGCGATGAGTCTTTGCTGAAGACCGCCGTCTGCACGGCGTCCCCCGGACCATAACGGTTTGGCACAAGTCGTGGCCGATCGACGATAACGTCTTGGCCAAGAGCAAGGGAAACAATTCCCAAAATGATCGAACACAAATGGGGACGACAGATGCTGGACAACATTCGAATCTCGCGGAACCAGAGTCGCACGAGCTAAACGCCCCGTGCCGTGCAATGCAGGGCGTTTATTATCAAACCTCACGTTGTCTTATTCAAGGACTCACACGCTGTCCTCAGAGGGTTCGCCTACGCATTCGAGACCGCAATTTTGGTCATCGATAGCCTGCTGGCAACTGATGTTAGCAGTGCAACCCTTCAACGTTGCTCAGACAAAGCAACCAAACAGAGTATTCCTAAAGAGACCGTGGCCCGGTCGTGTTTCCGCGAGGTCCAGTGTAGAGGTTGAAGAAGAGTCGAAACTCATCATCGAAATCGGCATCCGAGCCTCCAGTCAGCGGCCGGCCCCAGGCAAAAGTGATGTCCTTGTCGGCACCGAAAGCGAAGGTTGCCCCGAGAGTCATGTTTAGGTTGTCAAAGTTGTTCAATCCTTCGCCAATCATGTGCTCACCAGCCGGTAATCCGTCTAGCGAATCGAGGGAACGGTTGTAGTGCAGTTCGAACCGAGGTGCGATCCCCGTAAGCTTCATCGGGGAAGTGTCGGTGTATGTGTGAAGGATTCCGCGGCTACTCCTGCGTTTGATGATGGGTGTGTCTTGGTAGAGCCAGTAGCCAAGCGAGTAATCTACGTAGAGGAACGGTGTGTCACGTTCCGTGCTGAGCTTTTCGTCTTGGTGGTATACAGGACTGCCAGTTACATCAAAGTCTCCCTGGACGAACAGCTGCGAGAAAAATCGATCGGTGTGCTGAAATTGTCCAGCTATGAAAGGCATTAAGTGATAGGACTCATTCTCAATCCGAATCAGTTCCTCACGCCCGTTGCTTGTATTCAAAAATACCTGCACGTCATCAGCAGTTGGAAGGGTGGTCTGGACCCCCCATGACAGCGACGATCGTTGCGTGTGGTGCATCAGGAACTTTGCAGTTACCGACAAGTCACCAAGCTCTATTGCGCTTGTGTTGGTTAATGATATGCCCTGTGCACCCACGAGGTTTGGATCATCGACTGCTGTTACTATGTCGGAATCAAGCGTCGTAGCGAATGGGACACGGACGTCAATCGACGCGTTTCCATTTGCGAAGGTGCGTTCAATCCCAGGTGCGTAGCGGTGGGCCTGAAACGATCGGTCCCCTAGACTCACTCCATCAAAAAGTGAGTAATCAAAGATGACCCGGTCTCGCGGGATAGGGCTGTTGTTCTCGCCAAATTTCACACGCCCAACCATGTCGCCCGGACCGGGGACGATCTGGGTCAGGTAGACCGCAGGGAGCGTAATGACTTCCGTTGTCGCTGGTGTATCGGCACTAAACGTAAATATCTCAGGATTCCCATCCCGAAGAGCAGCCTCACGTCCAAGCTGATCGGCGTAGGGGCCCTGAATTGACTGGTTCTCAGAGAACGTGAGCGTAAAGACTCCTGCACTCAGCGGGTTGAGGGGCAGGCTGGCGGATGTGCCATCGAACGTACGCCCGTCGGATTCGGTGAGCCCGATGAACCTGTCCGGTTGTGGCAGGAAAACAAGGTCGTTGTCCGGGCGTGTTGAAACAAAGACAACATCAAGCGGTTGGTTGTCAGCGTCGATTTCGCGGAAGTAGTCGATGCTGGAGACGTTGAGGCCAAAATCATAGTCGTCTCCGAAAAAGAGCAACGCACGGCCTTGTCTGCTTCGTGCAGGAAAGAAGACGGTCGTTTCTGTTTCGGGTCTCAACAGGAGTCTGGACTGTCGTCGTCTCAGGCCACCAAAGAAGTCGCCGATCATGTTTCCAGCTAGCGACTCCCCACTGTTACCACTGAGTGATCTCTGATTACCCAGTGTTCCCGACTGGGGTGCAGGAGCCGGAGCAGCTGGCTGACCGGCGCCACCGCCTGGCTGTGTTGCCGACGGTGGTGGAAAGTTGCTAACCGATGGCGGCGACGGTTGGGAAAGAACCCCACTACCGCCGCTCGCTGACGGTGGTTGAGTAGATGAACCGGGCGAGGTCCCCGGGTCGGTAGACGGTGTCGATGGAGCAATCGGGAAGCTGCCGTCAGATAGCGGAACACTCGCTCCCGACTCTGGCGACAACGGTATTGAAGGCGATGGAGCGTAAGGCGATCCCGGCGTTGGTGCCGAAGGCATCGGTGTATATGGGATCGGAGCGTACGGTGCTGATGGCGCTGGAGAATATGGGAGAGGGAAGTTCAGCCCTGGCCTCATCGGGACAGTACCTGGCGGACACCATTGCTGCACCGGTACGGACTGGTAGTACGATCCGCGCATTTGCATCTGACTATGGGGCACAGCTCTTAGAGCTTGAGCTGGGACCATCGGTTGCCTGAAGGAATCTGGTCCAGAGGATTCGATCTGCCCCAAGAGTGGATCTTCACCCGCCAACAGGATGGCTCCGATGGAGGCCACTGCAAGAAGAGCGACTGGTAACCGACCAATCGATGTGCGGTGCTTCAGCTTTCTGTCCACGGACAAGTCTCCGGCCCAACCAAACTAGGCGCAACAATTGCGCTATCTGGAAAGGCCATCGGCACCGGCAGAACCCATAATTGAGGCGACGTACTATGCGATGATGCACTCAAATCGCGTTTTTGGGTGAAGTCGCTGAAACTGCCGATAGGCAGCCACGAGTCTTTGCTCAGGGTCGTTCCATTGAATCCGAGCACTCAACCATCACGAGAGGGAGCCGGTCAGCATCATCCCAACGCGGTCGGGTTACATATCGCGACTGCGTTGCCTAGCGAACGGAGGACGTGGTTGGCTTGGGGTGACTCATCTGCTGAACCACATAGGCCTGCTCTTGCTTGCCGAGCGCATTGAAGGCAAGTGCGACGGAGCCTTGCTCAAGAGCGAGTACGACAGTCCCCTTGCTGTAGACTTGCAGAGTTCCTCGTCCGATTTGTCGGCCAGCACTGTCGGTCCAACCACGAACGCCTAGGCGAAGCTCCTGTTCTTTCGGCTGTATTGCGATCGGCTTTGGAATGAATCGTGGCTGGCCAACAGAACCAACTTTCCAAAGCCGTTCGACCATCTGATGGCCGACCGGGTCAAGCGATAGGAGTTCCCTCCGCGAAGTTGGCATGTAGTTACAGCCAACGTAGTAGATTGCGGACAACTCAGCGAAGTACTCGAGGTGGTTCGATCCAGCATAGGCAACTGGCATTTGTCGCCCGGTGTCGTTGTTGATTACGTTGTTGTACAGCGACATCTGAGTTGCGTTGTGGAATGCGGCAACGATGTCCCGCTGATTCTCCGGCAATTGCTCCAGATGGTACGCGTGAGCAAATTCGTGCACGACGGCTTTGAGTGCCCAAAAGTTGGAAAGGCTCAGATAGTTCCTGGCTGAGTAGACGACAACGCAACTGCGCCAGCGTAGATCGATGTCGATTCGGTAGTCTGGAGATCTCGGGTTAAAGTATTCGAGACCGGTATCCTTACCTCCACCGACCGCACTCGATCCGGCCATCACATAAAAAGGGATGCGGGAGATGAGTCCTCTGGCGTGTTCTGGAAGAAGTGACTTCGCAAGAGTGATGTTCTCCTTAACTCGCCGCGCTGCTTTTCGAGCCAATTCTGGTGATTGTTCAGCCAGTTCTCGCTCAACAAAGACTTGGTCCAAATCTGTTCGAGCGTATTGCCTCTGCGGTGACCGAAAATTTACTTGGGCGACCACTGGCGTCGACCATAGAAGGTTCAGGCTACTTACTCCAATGAGCATCAGCGAAGATAGGTACCGCATATACGCTTTTCCTGCTCTATCCATTGTTGCGAGCTGTGGACACACAACCTTTATCGTCCTGCTTCCACAACGGTACGGGAGACTTGGAATTATTCAATCGGATTTCCCGCACATCAGCCTTTGACTTGCAGCAAGACCGTCAGCCGATGCCCAATCGGCTCAATTTTTCTTGCCGATGCAGAGGTCGTCACTTGTTAAGACACCTGCGTAGGCACAAAGCGAAGCGGGCCGGGCCCAAGAAGGCCCGACCCGAATACTCATCACGCGATTTGGCTTTGGTGGGTCTATGGCGCCTTCACCAGGGCGACTCGGAAACCTAGCTGAGAGTTTCGCTCCAACTTTTGCAGGTTCACTCGGGTCGCAGATTGGCAGAAATACGGGCTGGCGTTGTAGTTGCCGCCCTTGACCACCTTCTGAGTATCGAGGGACTGTTCGAATGGATTTGGCCCACCCTTGCGGTTCGAATCGGGAACATAACCATCAAGGCACCATTCACTCACGTTTCCGAGCATGTCGCAGAGTTGCCACTTCGGGGATGGCATCCTTCCTCTGACCTGCATTGGTTGGCTGGAGTTGGTGCTGTTATGGGAATAGTCGTTGAGATTCGCTGCAGTGATGGTGTCACAGAACTCTGTCGGCGCGGCGACACCTTCTCGGCACGCGTATTCCCATTGCGCTTCTGTCGGTAGGGTAAACTTCCAGCCAGGCCTCAATCGACCAGCAGCCAGTTCTTTCTGAGTCAGCATGCGGCAAAACTCCATCGCACCGTCCCAATCAATCCAAGTTGCAGGGTAGCCAGCCTGGTCAACTCGTACATCTGGCCTGCCTTCCCAAGGCTTCTTACCAGTGACGGCGGCGAATTCATCCTGAGTCACCTCGGTGGTTTGCATCCAGAACCCTGTGAGCTGTGCGTTAAACTCATTGCCGCCACCCACGGCCGTCATTCGAAGGTTGCCAGCGGGACACCAAGCGAGTGTCATTTTGGTTGGCGGCAGGAAGAGCATTGCGGTCTGGCCGCCAAAGCTGCCAGCTGGAGGGAACTGCCCTGGCTGCGGTGGTCCCGGCGGTAGCGGTGGTACAGGCGGCAGCGGTGGTGCTCCACGTAGGTCAAGTCGAGCCGAGTATGAGTTGCCATCGATTAGGTTGGTGATCTGAACGTCGATCGGTGGAGCTCCTGGCACTGCGGCGGGAACGCTTAGTTGAGCATTAATCTCCGGGACGGACATCACAGGTACACGGTTTACGTGTGTCACAACATCGCCTTGTTGCAAGGTGACTTTGGTTCCCGCCGGATGGGTAATGCCATTCTTGTCCCGATACTGTTGCATCAGCGTGAATGGGTAATGGCCATAGTTCTGAGCCACTCTTACGCCGCGAGGAAAGTCTCTGACGTTAACCCCTAATCGAGGATTCTGCCCAAGCTGTATGTTGACGGAGTACGATTGCCCATCTTGCAGATTCGCCACCCGCATTTGCATTTGATTGGGAGACCCGTCAACTGCCACGCCGAACGCTGCTTGATTCGGGATTGGCCTGCCGTTGATTTGCACAATGAGGTCACCCGCTTCTAAAGCGATCAATGTGCCCGGCGGGTATCCCTTGTAAGGCTGAGCCAGAGCAACCCTCGTCGCCGCTGGCGAACTGGGGATGACGCGGGCAATGCGAACGCCAATCGGCAGCTCTTGGAAAGTAGCCCCCAAATCGCCAGCCCAAGTCTCGCTTGTACAAGCCGAGATCAGAGCCATAAGTGCAATGCAATGTTTGAATTTCATCTCGGCCTGCCTTTTCTTCAGTCGAAAAATAAAGGCAGCCGCTGCTGAGTGCGGACTGCCTTAAGTCTCTCTCTAAATTACAGTCCGCATCCGCTGGATACAGGTCCGTACAATGGGGTGCTGTAGTTGTACATTGGAGCGCTGTAGCCGTAGAACGAAGTGCCGTATCCGTGGAACGGAGCGCTGTACGTCGACGTTGAGCCACAGCAAGAAGAAGAAGAAGAAGATCCGTAGCTGTACATCGGCTGGCTGTAGGCCGGTGCTGAGCCACAGCAAGGTGTCCCATAGTTGTACATTGGTGGTGCGTAGTTCATCGCTGGTGGATAGTAAGTCCCGCAGCCAATTGGAGCTGGGGCTGGCCCCGGCAACGGAGCTGGAGCAGGTGTTGGTGTTGGTGCAGGTGTTGGTGCAGGTGTGAAAGCGGCTTTTTCGCTGCCCGGGACGATGCCAAATCGGCTACCGGATTCCTGCGGGGCTGCTCCATCCTGAGCGAACGCAGTGCCCGCAATTGACAGGGCAAGAAGACAAGCTGTGAATCTCATAAGTTACTCTCCGAGAAAAATAGGTAACGTGCCGCGTGGTGGGCCGCTACGGATGTGTTGTCCTTCCGATGAAGATGATCGAATCCGTGATCGTGTCTCGCAGAACGAACAGGAAGGGGTGGTTCGCCTGGAAAGGCACGCTGAAAGGTCCTCGTGCCACACCAACCGCTGCTGAAGCGGCAGATGCAGTGGCACCTTCTTCGTCTACCTTGATTCTGGCCTTGTGGACCACCTTAGAGAGGTAAAGTCCCTTGGTTCCAGAAATTCCTGAGAAGTCTGCTGCATTCGAGTTGAAAGCTGATGTCATGCCCATCGCTTGCATTGCATCCTCAAGAGCAGAATCGGAGGTGATCTCGAACCGAGGCAAAGTCAGGACAACCTGAGTCGACTTCAGGTTGCCAACGACTTTGTCGAGGACATCGGCTGATAGGCCTTGCTCGATCGCTGCGAGGCCTTGCTCTTGGCGGGGCAAAAGTATCAGCAGAGCCAACGTTGAGTCCCGAAACGGCAGCTCAACGGCCTGGAATTCCGCGGCGTTGAAATGTCGCAACGCCTGCGAAGTTACCATCGTGGGAACACTGATCGTTTCACCCTTCGCGGTTGTGAAGGGCTTTGCGCGGGTTCTCTCCGGATCAAAGGTCTTTGCCCACGTGCCCTGAAAGTCGATCGCATTCGTCACCACAAGCTGGGTGGTTTTGTCAACATCGGTTGCAGATAGCAAATTGTCGATAGAACCTCTTGTTTCGTCCGCAACCCATTTATTGATCCTCGCAGTCGCCGTCACTGGGTTGTCGAAATCGACCGACGTGGCTTTGGCTCCGAAGGTGCTTGCAAGCAAATTCGAATACTCTGGCGTGACAGGGAACCCTCGATCCATCCAGATCGCATTTGCGATTCGCAGATAGTCGAGATTCTTGTTCTGTGATGGATTCGGCTGGCTCTGATCGGCGATCATCGTGACCGTTATGTCGGTTACCCGTTGAGTCTGCCCGCCGCGTCGTTTGACGTCGATACATCCCGTTGAGTAATCGATGGCAGACTGAAAATCGACTTGCGATCGAAGTGGGCGACCATCGATTGCCAGAAGGATATCTCCCGGCTTGATACCGAATTTCGCCGCAGGTCCACCATCCGCAACGTGCGTAACTTTAACGCCACCCTGATCGTTGTCGGCCACTGTGATGCCTAGCCGATAGGTTGGCCGTTTACGCGTTGGGCTGGAGAGGTTCAGCAGTCGGCCCAAGTCATTGTTCGACACACGGATGTGTAGTGTCGCAGCCATCTCTTTACGCGTTCGGCCGTCCGCTCCCACGTACAACATGCCCAAGGCATTGCTTACGCTATTGGGAGAACAAACTGAGTTTTGTTGCGGGGCAGCTTTGGTAAGTGTGCGGTGGAGTTCAATCGCAAACTGGTTGTTGTTCTTGACGACCGCGGTCTTCACCTGTCGAGCAGTCGGTATGTCGTTCGCCCGTGCGACAACAGCCGCCACGGTTCCAAGCAGGAGGACTCGAACCCAGCTGGGACCTGAAGTTTGTATCTGCATGGCTCTACCTCTCGCTCAAGTCAACCATCGCGTTGACGGGTGCAAAATTATTGTTTGAATTCAGGAATCTAATTCGCATAGTGATAGGCGACTTGTCGAATTCGGTTCCAAACTGCGCTTGGGTCTTAATTGGTGCATCGTTGATATGCGTAATGATGTCACCGACGGACATTTTTCCTGTGACTGTCTGACCGCTTATCACTGCGACAACGCGTGTCGCAGCAGCACTACCGGGACGCACAACTGTCAGCTGAACTCCGCGTCCCGATGGATCGTCTGCCACAGTGACTCCGAACGAGCCCTTCGTAGCGGGAGTCGCCTGTGATGCACCAGACTCCAGCGACCAGCCGAATCGATACATCGTTTGGGTCGTCTGAAGCGGAAATGCAGCTGAAGCTCGCGCCCCAGACGGAAAGCTCTTCACGAACTGTCCGGCGACTTCCTTTTGGAGGAGGCCGAATAGCGTATCCCACGACATTTGGTTCGCTCGATTCGCGGTAAGAAGTCGGCACCAGACTACGGTTGCGACACCGCCTTTGGGAATGCCCCAGGCAAGCTCCCCAGGTTTGCTTGTTGCAAGGTCGACGAGCCCCTTCGGCTCGAAGAATAGGCTCTTGAAAAGTGGAGAGATATCTTTAGGAGACCTAACCACACTGCGAGCGCGACCACTTGACGTGGCATTGATGTTGGCAAGCATGTTGCAGCAATCTGTCCATAGAACTGTCAGACGCGGCTTCTGTTTCTGGAGTGCTTCAACAACCTCTGTTCTATAGACGACCTTCGAAGTCGATGTGGGAATCTGAATGGCGGTTCCCGGAACAGTTACATTAAGCGGTGAACCGGGAGGTCCATGGTTGAGCTTAAATGCATGGCCCTTTTGTTTGCCGTTCGAGTTAGTCAGATCGAACAAGCCGTGACCCGCGTAAACAAATACGACGGTATCTTTGGATCCTACTGACAGTCTCTTGATCGTGTTGAGAATGCGATCGCGAGTCACTTTCTTACCGGTCAATTCTCGAACTACCAATTGCTTGTCTGGGACATTCTCCGTAAATCGGGCAAGGACATTCTTCCAGTCCTTCTTCACATCTTTGCCGATCAATGCGTCATCTGTGTCCGCAACAATGACCAAATGCACTTTCGGCATCTGGGCCTCAGCTGCGATCGGCATGACCGTAGCCGCGACCGCGACAATGAATGAGATCGCTAGGCGATTCATGGATGGCTCCTAGTACGAAAGGTCGACTGTGCAGTCCAGAGGTGCATAGCCACCACTACTGTTCAAGATTCGGAACGACATACGTTTGCCGGAACGGTCAACCGCTTGATTGAAAGACGCGTTTGTTCGAACGGCAGCACCGTTGATGTGCGTGATGATGTCTCCAACGTTCAACTCACCTACAACGGCTTGCCCGTTAACGACTGCGTTCACCTGCCTCGCGGGTATCTTTTGTGTTGGGGTATTGGGGGCGACGGCTGTGATTGTCAGCCCCCGACCTTGGGAATCTTCGGCGACAGTTATTCCGAACCGAATACCTCGTGGAGGCGGTGGCTGAACTGGCTTCGGTGCCACAGAGAAACGATGCAAGGTCTGCGTTTGCTGCTTCGCCAAGCCAAAAGAAGCTCGGTCCGCCCCTGTCGGGTACTTCTGCTTGAAATGTGCCGCCAACCGCCCCTTCACCTGATCAAAAACCTGATTCCACTTCATCCGCTGAGTGCGATTCGATGTAAGGTACTGACATAAAACAAGTGTGCCGTATCCACCGTCACGCCCATCCCCGTAGGCCATTTCTCCAGGAGCTGAACTACCAAGATCAACGACGCCCCGCTCCTTAAAAAATAACTGATCGAACAATGGTTGAAGCGGAATGGCTGGCGGCGGTCCGACGTCCATAGATGGAGCCGATTGCATCATCTCCCTGTTCACCATTGATTTGATCCTTACGAATGTCGTACAGCAATCCGTCCAAACAACTTTTAGTCTGCACGGCTTCCTGTTGAGTTCCGCAAGAATCTCGGAGCGATAGAGCAACTTTGAGGCATCGATCTTGACTGGGGCCATTTTCTCAGCAACCGAAACGGTCACCATCGAAGGCCGCGCTCCAGGATGGTGCAACTGAAGCGCCTGTCCCTTTTGTCGCCCCTGAACCATTCCTTTATCGAAGAGACCATGGCCAGCATAGGCGAAGACGACGGCATCATCTGGCCCGGGTGAAATTTTTCGAATAGCCTGAAGAATCAAATCACGGGTGACTTCCTTCCCGACCATGATGCGAATGTCTCGTTGTGATTTGGGGATGTTGTCCCGAAATGCGTTGCCCAATGTGATAATGTCGATCCCAACATCGTCACCGATTTGAACATCATCTGTGTCAGCCACGATCAGTACAAACGTCTTGGACGCAGATGCTTGTGCACAAGTGGTTAACAAGAGAATCGCAACGATTCGAAGCCTATTGCTCACAATTCGTCTGGCTGTATCCATCGGCCCAACACCCTTACCTAGCTCTTTTGACAACAGTACGAAAGACAAGCACCAGCCCACGTCAGGCGAGGGCTGGTGCTCTGATCGCAAACTAGTCCTTGTTCAGACGGAAAGTCGCTACACCACTCCCATTCGCATGCAACATGACTGACTGCACGTCAGTGTATGTGCGAGATGGTGGTAGTGGTGGCTGTGGCGTCGGAGTCGGAGTTGATGGACCTACAGCCGGGCCAATAATCGTGAAGCGATTCTTCGCCTTCAGATCCTTCTTCGCGGTGTTCTCGATCTTGTCGCTTGCGAGTGCCAGGAATCGCGATGTTGTGGCTCCCAACTGAGGCTTAGTCGCCTGGGTGTTGAAAAAAGGGTCTTTAGTCGCGGTCCCAGTACGGGTTGTACCGAACTGATCAGCAGGTGTTGTTGTTTGGGTGGCACCCATTGATGTCAGTTGATTCTGATTCCAAGTAGGCCCAGCACTGGTTGTTGCGTCTGAGATAGCCAGCATCATGTGCTCATCGACGAGCGTGTCGTCCATCGCAAACAGGACAGGCAATGCGAAAGGGGCGCCCGGTGTGACGACACCAAAGGTCGATGGGTACGCTTGGTCCGGATAGACAGGCTTACCAATTCGAGCGCCGCTCGGGTAGTACTGCGAGATTGCCAAGGTGATCGGTGTGGCAGTCTCAAACCAAATTCGGAATCGTTCCTTCCGTTGGAATTTGTGCTTTTCCGGGTTCATGTACATGCCGGTTGGCTGCATGCCATTGACCTGCTCGAACCAAACTTTCACGGCAAGCTTTGGAGTAACCGTAGGCGTCACCGGACCCGGGATTGGTGGTGGCGGCGGCTTGACGTCCGCTTCGCCGATAATGCTGAATCGGCTTCCGCTCTGTGTTGTGATCGTGTGCACCGGAGCCTTCGCGGCAGGACTCTTCCGTAGAGCATTGAACTTTTGCATGGCTTGCTGGTAGCTCAATTGTTGAGCCTGTGCGGCCGCGCCGTGCATCAGACAAACCGCAGCCGCGACGGCTGCAAGAATCGTAAACTTCTTCATTCTATACCTTTCCCAGGAATCGACGGGGCTGCATGGCGGAACTTGATTCGCCGCTTCTATCGGTGCAATGCGGGAGTGTTATTCTTTTTTCTGGCCCGCTCGCACTTCTACACACATTGATGGATCTCTCGAGGAGAAACCCTCACCCAAAGTTCTACTTAGATACCAAGAACCGAAGCAAAAGTGCAGCTTCACTTCAGAAGATCAACACTAGCTGAGGCAACCAGCTCTCTTGAACCAGTAATGTCGACGAGGGCTGTAATAAGTGTGGGCCCCAGCGTCCCAAGGGGGCGAGAGTGTACCTGTATCCACGCCTTTTTGGTGCCTAAGTGTCCGGGTCGGTTGCCCCTGATATGACCGCGGGCATGAGTCGCCTGCCGCACCGAATACGCTTGAACGGACGGAGTTACTGCAACCCACTCCTAGCGGGTGGGCCCGCACTGCTGGCTGCTATGGTCTATACCAGAATCTCTGAGCTGACGTGGCCGTGTACGTCGGTGAGACGGCGGTCGACTCCGTTGTGCTGGAATGTCAGACGTGTGTGGTCCAATCCCAATAGATGCAGGATTGTGGCGTTCAGGTCGTGGACGGAAAGCACATTCTCGACGGCCTTGAAGCCAAGCTCGTCGGTGGCTCCATGACTGGTGCCGGCTTTGATCCCTGCGCCACCGAGGCAGGCGGTGAAGCCTTGGGGATTGTGGTCGCGGCCTTTGGC
>JBGCDN010000478.1:0-4530 GCA_045105495.1 Planctomycetaceae bacterium | reverse complement strand
GATCATTGCGTGTCTGTATTTGGTGAGGAACCTATACAGTTCAATCGAAGGCATGATGAAAGTGCTGATGGGCCTAATGACGCTTGCGTTCCTTGTGAATTTCGTGGTCGTAGTCAGCAAGCCGCAATCGTTCACACCAGTTGCACCACAAGGCGATCTCGACTGGATTCCGCTGCTAGGAATGATCGGCACAACATTCTCTGTCGGCGGAGCCTTCTATCAGGCATATCTCGTAAAGGAAAAAGGCTGGGGCCTAAACGATGTCCGCGCTGGAGTGTTCGATTCGATCTTCAGCATCTCAATGCTGGGCGTCGTGACATCCATCGTACTGCTGACATCATGGCGCGTGTTCTATGGCCATCCGGAACCAATCACACTTGCGTCCGTCGGCGATGTTGCCCGTCAGTTAGAACCATCCTTCGGCGCGGGAGCTAAAATCATCTTTTGCTCCGGCATTCTCGCTGGGGCACTTAGCTCGTTTCTCGTGAACGCGCTGATTGGTGGAACAGTCATGTCAGACGCAATTGGCAAAGGCTCGAGACTGCAGGATAAGTGGCCTGTTCATCTAACCGTCGTCGCACTTCTTGTCGGCATGTGCGTCGCCATCGCGGGGCTTGGCAACAAAGAGAGCATCGTCCCGCTTATCACACTTGCACAGGCCTGCACAGTAATCGGACTGCCAGCCCTCGCCGCAGCCCTACTCTATCTGGGAACCCGTCCCGAACTCACCGGACCGCGGAAGGTTCCAACCCCCATCCTGATCACAGCCGTTGTCGGCCTGCTGGTCTCATGCGGGCTGATGTACCTGCTAGCCACGAAAGTGTACGAGAAGCTCATCCCGGAAGCGGTCGCTGTTGCACCTGGCGACGCCGCGCCTAACGACGAATAGTCTTCTTGAACCACGCATTCGCTTGCCAGACGCGCCCCTGAGTCTCTCCTTGGTGGAGTCGTCAGGACTTTGACCATTTCCGGAGGACATCACAGATGCCGCCGCCATGAACCGCCGCATCAGCTTGGCGGGCGCCCAGTCCGTCATGAACCTGGTCCAGCCGCTCAATACTCAATAAGACACTCGAAAGTCCTGTACACAACGGCCTTTTCTGACCGAAAAAACACTGGTTCCCCGACTACGGTCGATCGGGAAGCCAATCCTTGGGCCAGGAGACTGTGTCAAGAATGACTACAGACATCGAACCGAACGACACCAGTTCCGCAACGGATACTGATCCCGCAGTCGAGATGAGACGACAAGGGATCGCCCTCGTCCTGCTTACGTCAGCGCTGTGCCTGATTGCCGGATTCATGTGGCCGGAAGAAATCGAATCCAGCCAGCAGGCGGCAGTCGAGACCGAACCCGCTAAGCCCACAACCGATCTTGCCGCTGTGCCCATTCCGCGGCACTAGGCCAGGGCAACATTCCGTTGCATCGGGTGCGGCAGCGACGTTGGGATGGTGGTTTTGGAAAGGCGATTCGCCGCAAGTACGTTCTCAGACAACCCCCTGCGACCCTGCGGGTTATGACGATCAGGCTCACAAGGCAACTCATTCATCACCACATGAATCGCGACCACAGACTGACATCTACTCCTGTGCCACAAGTTCAGCGAGGTCCACAATCCTAATCGTGGAATCTGAGGTTCCGAGAGCGACAAGCTTGGAATCGTCTGAGATGGCAACACTCGTCAACGCCCGACCCGATCGCCATGTGGCGATTGTATCGCCACTTGCCGCGTCGAAGACTCTCAGCAACCCGTGGTCAAAAGCGCGCTTGTAGTAGCTGAGGTTTTTCGGGTCAGCTCGTTCCTTCCGTCCGACACAAATCAGATACTTCCCATCGCTTGAGAATACAACGTTTTCAAACTGTTCAGAGTCGTTTTGAATCGCGTATTTCTGTTCCAGAGTTTCCGAGTCAAACAGACCGAGTCGTGTATCGGGAACGTCTTGCTCTGGCTGCAAACGGACAAGGAACCTGTTCTTGTCAATGAACGTCATCGCGTCTGTTTGGAAGACCCGATCAGTATCCATCGGAATTGCAGCATCTCGGCGTTTCCGTGACTCCATATCGAAAAACGTCACCCAGCCGTCCGACAAGAGAACAATCTCTGAACTATTCGGGCGCAACCGAATGCCCTCAAAGCCCTGATATCTCGTCGTGCCGAACATGGCTTTGCCAGATTCTCTTGAGAGCCACGAAAACGACACTTTTGCACCGTCCATCGAAACGAGCCACGCGGACTTTCGAGGATCAGTGAAGGCAATCTCGTTTGTCTTTGTTATGCCACCAACATGGAAATAGCCGTTCGACTTCGCTGTTCGTCGATCGTGTCGAGTTAGATTAGCCTTCTCAATTTGCTGCCCTGTCGATGAGTCGAGCCAAACGAAGTTCGGTCCATTCCGCGTGTAGACTCTCCTCCCATCTCGAGAGAACCCTCCGTCCACACTTTCACATTCAGCTGTAAAACGAGTTCGTCGCGTTTCGAGGTTCCAGATAAACGCTCGTTTGGAGACAGAGAGAAGATCATGCGTCCGAGGCTTGAAGGTGAGTACCTTGGCGGGCGAGATCGGAGCGGGCTGAACTTCCAGGCCAGTCTTACCGTCAAAGATCCTCGGCCCATTCCACTGCTGTCCAAGAGTGACAACAAGATCTTTTGAGCCAAAGCCAAATTGAATCGCCCTGCTGTCATTTAACTGTCGGAGTAGCTGCCCCGCTTCCAGGTCAATCAGATGCAGCTTCTTTCCGAACCCGCGCGCGACTGCAATTGGTCTCTTCTTGTGAACAGAAACAACAACCCTTTCAACACCAGTCATCTGCCAGACGATCTCACCAGTCCGACGGTATCGCCACAAGTCACGTCCAGCAGCCACCACGACATCATCGCTCCCACCGATCGCCTGCGCCGTAATGGGTACATCGTCGGCCGTTTTCGCAATCTGAAACTGTGCCTGAACTCCGAGTGTCTGCGAATTGCGAATCTGAATTTCAGATCTACCTACAAGGCAAGTCACGCTCTTACCGTCACCGGACAACGCCGCAGTTAGCATCTGGAGGTCCACTTTCACTGTCGGAGCACCTTGTCGATGGACAGCCAATCTGGTCAACGTGCGCTTGGCCGGAAAAGAAAATTCCCCGAGCAAGTCACTTGTCAGCACGGAACCGTCGCTAGCGAAACCGAGAAACGCTCCACGATACCGATGCCGAACGTTCCCGTCACGATCTCGAATCTCTGTCGTGTACAGGGGGCCGCCGCCAGGGTTGCCGCGGCGTGTGAATGCAATCCGTTCTCCGCCAGCTTCGATTGCAGATAAAATCTGCGTCTGCGGATCAGCGGAAATGGTCCGCAACAAGCGACGACTTTGAACATCAAAGATGTAGACCTGATCTGACTGCACTGCCAGTTGACCATCGTCGCTCAACCGCAAATAACCGCACGGGAACGCCGTCCGCAACTCAGTCGACCCAAGAACCACGGAAGGCAATTCGTCAAGGTTCGAGATCTGCCACGATACTACCAGCAGTAAACAACTCAGCATGTGAATGGCCGTCCCAAATCAGAATTTCGACTTCCGAGTGAACATCAGCAGTCGGAACTCAAACGCGGACTTGCCGCGGATGTCAGTCGCTTGCAGAGTGAGCGTTTGTTTGCCGGGCTTTAGTTCAATGGTTCCGAGTGACATCGGGCGGAAGTCTTTGACATAAGATTCCACGCGTTCGTATCGGTCGTCGGCAGCACCACGTTCGGGCGGATCGTGAGCGACGGTAATTTTGGCAACGACGCTTGAATCGCCGCAGCTTAGTTCGACGGTTGAACCAACATCGCTCGGTGGGCAGGTGTAGTACATTTCGACTTCGTACTTGCCAGCATGCATCACTTCGACGTCCCAGGTCAGCTTGTCGTCAGTTTTCGTCCAGTTGGTGAAGTACGAACAGTTTGGGTAGCGGTTAGATCGTTTCAAACCTCCGTGGGCAGTCGCGTCGCGGGCGGGAATTTGAGTGTAGCGGAAGTCGGGACTGCCAAGGGGGAACGTGCGGTTGTCGTTCTTGCCGAAGTCGGACGGCATAATTTCGCTCCGAAACGTGTCAGCAGCCTGACTGAGTTCAAGATGAAGAGCCCTGTGCTTCTCATCTTTCGTCGCGATGTTTGTGCGTTGTCCCGGGTCGGTTCGCAGGTCAAACAGCTGCCCTTCGGTGCCCAGCCGATAGTGTTGATTCCGCACACTGACCTTCCCGCGCCAGTGTGAAAAGATAAGCCGCTCAGTAATCTCGTCGCTCCCAACGATTTGCTCTCGCAGGCTGATGCCGTCGAGTTTCTTCTTGCTGACGACGGGAACGCCAGCGAGGTCTGCGAGCGTCGGCAATAGATCAATCGCTCCGCCAATTTGCTTAACCACGCGTCCAGCCGGAATCTTGCCTGGCCAGCGAATCAGCATTGGAGATCGCACACCACCTTCATTAGTCGAACCTTTGCGGCCCTTCATGTCGCCGTTCCAGCGAACTCCGTTCGGACCGTTGTCGCAGAAGTAAACCACAAT
>JBGCDN010000477.1:0-6305 GCA_045105495.1 Planctomycetaceae bacterium | reverse complement strand
CGCTGGCTACGCAGGCGGAATTGTGACAGCAGCGGTCGATGGACTGCGATGTGCCAAAGCAATCGCCAGGGACTTCGCACCTGTGGGATAAAGAAAAGTGCGACGCTGCTCAGGCCCCGGAGAGTATGAAATCGTGGGCCGTCCGGACCAACTCATTTCAGGGCGCCATCTTCATGTCGCGTCGACTGAAGCTTGCTTACTTCGCCGCTTCATCTTTTGGTGCCGCATACACCGTTTCCAGTTTGCCGGCGACAGTCTTGAAAATCGCTCGGGCGTGTGGGTCAGCGATGACCAGTTCTTTTCCGAACGCCGAAAGGCCAACTGGTTTCTTCAATGGGTCGCCCGACATTGCTTTCTCTGGCTTGCCGTCGGCTGAAACCTTCCAGATCGCACCGGCGTAGTTGTCGGTAACGAATGCGGTTCCGTCTTCCTTGACCACGATGTTGTGTGGCATTTGGAATGGTTTGTCTTTGATGATCGATTCCAGCTTGCCATCTTTGTCGGCTCGCTGAATCTGACCATCCTTGCTCGACGTGCTCAGAATCCAAAGACGTTCGTCCTTGTCGAGAGCCAGACCTCGCGGCGAGTTAATCACGGCAAATTCTTCAGGCTTGCCGCCTTTGGCAGGCACTTTCCAGATGCGATGAACTTCAAGGTCCGCAACGTAGATAGTTCCATCTTTCGCGACGACGATCGACATTGGAATACCGATCTTACCCTTCGTCAGTGGGACGGGCTTGCCGTCGTCACCAAATCGATAAATGTCACGCGTAGCTGAATCGCCGGCCAGCAGTTTGCCCTCGTGATCAATCGCGAGACAACGGATCGCGTTAAGCGGTGTTCGATACTTCTTTTGCCCTTTGAAGAAGACCTCCGCCTTGCCGCCTTCAATCTTCCAAACAGCAGGCGCCGTTCCCGGCTTCGCGCGGTCTGCGACGAAGATGGTTTCACCTTTGGCCACGACGGACAGAGGATACACCATCGCATCCTGAGCGAACGCGGACGAGGCAATGGTTAGTAACGCAGCGGCAATGCAAGCAGAACGCATGGGCATCTCTATTGTGGTGGCTTCGCTGGAGAAGGCTCTGATCTTCACGTACGAACGAGGCAATTGTTTCAGAACGCAGGATTCGTCGCCTCGTCCACTACGTTTCAACGGCTTACTCTGACGACTTACGTCCCGACGTGTCAAACTCGCGAACCCAGTTCCGGAAAACACGGAAGTTTTGGCGGCGGGTTTGCCACGTTCTGAGGAATTCGCGGTGTTTCTGGGTGTCTGGAAAGGCTGTATCGGCTGCGGTGTACGACTTCATTCCCTGGTACGGCAGTGGTTCTACCGTCGAACCGTACACCGTATTTTGCTTGACATCCTTGTCCCAACCGACGTTGTACAGAAGGAAATCACGGACATAGCCGTCAGGAACATCTGCTGATGCGGCATCGAATCTCAGCGTCACTTCATCGCCAGCACCAAAAACGACCTGCATGTCATCGCGGTCTGTTAGTAGTTCTGTGACGTCGCCGTAGCGTGTGAAGTGGCCGTCCATTGGCAGCCATGTCGGACGTGTGGAGACGTCTTCGTAGTCGTAGTCTTCCGGTCCAAAACCGACTGTGGAGAACACGCTTCCGTGGAAACGCCGCTTAGAGAAACCACGAAATTGAAGTTCGGCAGAACGCAGTGGCAGTTCGCTGCGACGCGTGTCGACTGACTGTTCTCCGTCTGTAAAGAACGCAGCGTCCCAATAGAGTTCCATGCTGGTGACAACACGTACGCGATAGTCTTTCGCCTTGAAGGCGTTCGAAAGATCGATCGCGATCGTTTTGGTTTTACCTCCAGGGAACCCAGCGAATGGAACAGCCTCAACCCACTCTCCATTCTCGTCCGGAACCATAATCGCGGGCGGCTTCGGCGGAGCTTCACCGGTTTGATCGATACCGATGTTGATGTTGGTATCTGTTGGGAATACCCAACCGACGAGGAACAACTTCACGTTGTCAGGATTTTCAATGTCTCCAAGATCCAATTCAATGAAGTGTTGGTTCGTCAGTCCCTGCTTGATTCGTGTGTCAAATGCGCGGACGTACTGTTTGTCTTTGTCGCGGAGTAACGGAAGCAGGTCGCGACCGTTTTGGTCTGTTGCAGCGATCGGTAGTTTCGGTTCTTTGACGCCATGAATCTTGAACTCGGTGACGTTCGGCGGCCCCACTTTTTCGTTCGAGTAAATCTCGGTTCCGACCGGGTGGTCTACGGCAATCAGTTTCACTTCGTCCAGATAGGTTGCTTCCCAGAGTTCTTCTGTCATCTTCAAAACGTACTGGTCGTCACGTGACTTCAGTGAGTTGCCATCAATGCGAATGTATTCCCATTCGCGTGCTGGAGCGAACACACCTTCCGCCTGCTGCAATCCCAGCGGTGCCGCCCAAAGACAGTCGGAATAAAACGTGAAACGTTCGCCGTTCCATGTGTAGATGTATGGGCACGAACCGCCAAGATACTGGGGTGCAAACACAGTCAGCGATTTCTCTGGGAGCGGTTGATCGACAATATTCTGCGGAACCCCATCGGTGAAGATGATCCGCATGACGTCTGCCTGATCTCGCGACCCAAGACCGAACAGAGTCGTCTGATCCTGAACTAACTTAGCCTGATATCGCGCGCCGGACTTCAGTTCCAACACGCTACCCACTGCGTGCATGCTGACTCGGTTTGACGGAAACTGTTCTGGGTTCGGGTCGGCTCTAAGTGTTAGCCTGAACCAATTGTTCTTGTTCCCACCGTCATTTTCGTAGACAACCACTTCGCCATCCGTCACAGCAACAAAGTCTGCGTCGCCGTCGAGATCGATGTCTGCAACGTCGATCGCAGAGACATCAGACGCAGGCGATTCAATGATGTTGACGCTGGTGAATTTCCCGGATGGAACACCCCGCAGCACACTTAGGTTCTTTCCGCCGACAAGCACGTCTTGATACGTGTCGTTGTCGTAGTCCAGCAACTCAACCACGTTGGCCGAACTTTCGTGACGACTTCCTGTGAGCCATGTGGTCGCTTCCTCCGTCGCTGGCGACGCAAGATGAACTGCAACGTCCTTTTCGGTTCCGATCAGCAGATCCCAAACCGCGTTGCCGTTCAGTTCGCCGACTGCGACCGATTGCCCACCAGTCTCAATCCCCATGTCTCGCCAGCGGAATCGGCTATGCAAAACGTTTTGCATCAGCCCGACTGACCGATCGGTAACGACGACGATGTCGTTGGCGATGTCGCGGTTCCAATCCACTGCTTCGAGTCCAGTCACCGATTCTCCATCGGGGAGGGAACCGATACTCGCATCGCCGTTGGCAAACTTCATCTCCTTGGAAGTCGACTGATTGACCCAGAACGAAAGCTTGTTCTTCAGGCCAACAACGATGTCGAGATCACCGTCGTGTTCGATATCTGTGATCGCGACATCACGAACGCCAGCAAGGTTCTCTTGTTCATCGTCCGGGAATGCTATCCGGCTGAGCTTTCGCTTGAAGCCAGGGCCATCGCCTTCAGTCGCACGATCGTTTCGTAGCACCATGACGCCAGACGAACCGTATGCGACAACGTCCAGATCGGTGTCTGTGAAAACAACGCCCGCTGGCACCTGATTAGGTGGAAGACCAATTCCGTTGTGAACAATTCGCGACTTCTTTTCCCGCCACGCTGCCTTCTCGTAGTCCCGGTCGAAGTCGGCCAAGGCAACAGATTGAACTTCAAAACCCTCTAATTCAAACGACGCCGCCTGCACCCATTTCGGTTCCTCTTCGCTCGAACGTTGCTGCCCATAAATTCGGATGCTTCCATTCTGTACCACAACCAGATCGGGGGTGCCGTCCAAATTCATATCTGCCAGTTTGACATCGGTCGCACCAGAGATTTGTGGAAACCCAGGCATCCGCTTGAAGCTCACATTGATGGCATCATCGACCGGAATCTCATAGCCAACCTTCGCTGCTTGTTGGTCAAATTCAGAGCCGAACTCGACCATCACATATTCCAGCAAATTCTTATCGAGATTTCGCTGATCAATTCGCTTGGCAATATCTGGCTTCAAGACATTCGCAATCTGCCGGGCTCGGACCGACCCGCGGGTACCGCCGTTTCGGAGGTCAGTAATGGCATCGTCCATGATTTTCAGAATGTCGAATCGAGCACGCGATTGGATGGACGGAGCCAGCGGGCGGATGACATCTTTCGCCGCCGTCAAAGTCCCAGCCAGTTTGTCGCTCTTCGCTTTACCCTGAACCTGAAGAAGTTCCGCGATGGCGTGTAGGTTCTCCGGTTCCAGTTCGTAGACTTTTTCAATCGCTTGAATAGCAAGTGGCTCCGGCGGCGCTCCCGGCTTGAGCGCGAGATTCGCGTGAGCCTTGTACAACGCGAACCAATACGACGCGTTCGATGGTTCCAGGTCTGCCGCAGCTTTTAGCTGAACAATACCGCTTTCGACATCGCCTTCCCGAACGGTAATCAAGCCGCCCAGCATGTTTGCCAGAGCCTTGTCAGTCGTTTCGAGATCTTCCAACGTCTCTCTGGCAGATGCGACAGCTTGTTCGAAAACTTCAGTTCCGCCTGGTTTCGATCGGTTCTTGACGACATCAGAATTATCATCGCTCGCAATAATGGTCTGCGCGATCGCGAGGTTCTGAAGTGGCAATCGCTCGCCAGGAACCTTCTGCATTAATGCTCGAAATGTTGTCTCGGCTTTCAGGAGTTCCAGATTCTCCAGATGCCCAAGTCCCGTGTTAGCAAACTCATACGCGCCCGCGTACTCATCGACACTCAGCGGCCTGGTTGCTACCCCGGAGCCGCCGGATGTTTTGCCTTCAGCGGCGGTTTCTCCTCCGGCGGCATCCGCGCCGGGGTCATCGGCTTCAGTTCCAAGCTTGAACCAAGCCAGCACGCCAATGATGAGAACTGCGAGCGTTGCGAGGCCAAACCAAAGCCCGAACCGTGATGAACCAGACGACATAAATACCCTCCCAGTTGGCCGGAGTAGTGAGGCTCCAGCCATGACAGCAGAACGCAGCCATCACTTAGACAATCCGTGAGACGCGACTCGCACGTTTATAGCGAACGACGCAATACTGTAGAACTGCGGCCGCCTTGGTTGTGTAATGTGTAGATCTGACACGAGCCATCAGGCACGCCCTCGCCTGCCGATGAACAGGCCTGTGCATTCGTCCCAACTAAGAATGTACGGTCGTCATCCGGTTCACGTTTGCGTTCAATAGAAAAAGAGAAGCTATGCGAAGAACGAATTTGGTCGCCGCAACATTGATTCTGCTATTCGCCGTGACACTCACAGGAACAGCGCAAGAAAAGACTCAACAGAAAACGAAGGCCAAGCCGAAGCGGAAGCCCTACCCGGCGATGATGCCGGTGAAAGACGATCCTTCGCTGCCGCGAGTGCTGCTCATCGGCGATTCCATTTCCATTGGCTACACCGTGCCAGTTCGCGAGATGCTTAAGGGCAAGGCGAATGTCCATCGCCCGCTAACAAACTGTGGCCCAACAACCAACGGTGTTCGCAATCTCGATCTCTGGCTGGGTGACAAGAAGTGGGATGTCATTCACTTCAACTTCGGTCTGCACGACCTGAAGTACATGGGCCCGAATGGCGAGAACCTTTATGACCCCGAGAAAGGGCATCACCAGGTTTCACCGAAAGACTACGGGTTGAACCTCGACAGTATTGCTCGACGCTTGAAGAAGACAGGGGCCAAGGTCATCTGGCGAAACACCACTCCGGTTCCCTCTGGCTCCAAAGGCCGCGTTGTTGGTCACTCGAAGGAGTACAACGACGTCGCTGCGAAGGTCATGAAAAAGCACGGGATCCCTACACACGACATGTTTTCTTTCGCGTCTGAACACATGGAAGACATCATGCTGAAAGCGAATGTGCACTTCAGTAAAGACGGTTCAAAGAAGCTGGCCGAAACTGTGGTCCAACAGATCATGACCGCGATGCCAAAGAAAGCCGAAGCCGCGCGTTGAACATCAGGCACGGCTCTCGTTTCTTGTTCTGGTGATTTATGGAAAGGCCGAAACGCTTTAATGCGGTACTTTGGTGCATAGGTACCGCCTTGGTGAGCTGGTTGGCGGTCTGCGAACTGGACCGCATCGCCAGCGATCGGCTATTTCTGGTTGGGATGAGCTTCGAGTCTGAAGCGTCGGTTCCAGAACTCTATGACGCTCGTGCATCTGCCGCTGAGTGGCGGCTTCCGGCAATTGGCGGAGTCGTACTCACTGCAGTGTTGCTTGCTGGATTGAATTGGAAGCA
>JBGCDN010000476.1:0-3849 GCA_045105495.1 Planctomycetaceae bacterium | reverse complement strand
ACTAAGCTGCAACGCGTCCAGAATTCGCTCCGCGGCTCGTGACTTGTTGAGAACGTAGAAGTGGATGCCCGGAACTCCGGCGGCGATCAACTCTCGACATTGCTCGATCGCAAATTCAACGCCGATCTCAAACTGAGCTTCAGTATCGTCCTGAACCGCTTCAAGCCGCTGGGCTAGTTCCGAAGGGAATTCGGACCCGCAGAGCGACGTAATTCGTTTGATGCGAGCGAACTCAGTGATCGGCATAATGCCCGGCACGATGGGTGTTTCAATTCCCTGAGCGACACACTGGTCTCTCCACTTGAGAAACGAATCGTTCACATAGAACAGCTGTGTGTAAATCGCATCTGCACCTGCGTCGACTTTTCGCTTCAGGTTCGTCAGGTCTGTCTGGATATCAGGGGCTTCCGGATGCTTTTCCGGGTAGCCGCCGACACCAATCCCAAAGTTCGGGAAGTGCTCGCGAATGAATGCAACTAGTTCATCTGCGTAAGCCAAGCCACCATCAACCGGTTTGAATTCTGTTTGGCCATCAGGCGGATCGCCACGAAGCGCCATGATGTTGTGAACACCAGCCTCTGCAGCCTTGCTTAGCCATGCCAACAGTTCTTCTTTGGTGGAACCAACACACGTAAAGTGAGCGGTCGCGGTTTGGTTCAGGTCGTCCTGAATGCGGCGGCACCAATCGTAGGTCTTGGCTTGCGTGCTGCCACCGGCTCCGTACGTGCAGGAGAAGAACGCCGGTTGATATTCCGTAAGCCGCTGCATGTGTTTCAGCAACGCCCGCTCGCCGGCTTCTGTCTTGGGCGGAAAGATCTCAATGGACAGGCAGAAGCCTTTGTTCAGAATTTCAGAAATTCGCATCGCTTCGTTCATTTTCACGGGGCCGAGGTTGATGTCGAACCATAACGCCCACCAACGGTCTGTGGCTATAAAGAACCGGCTATTGGTGTACAGGACACTGCCGGCTCATGCAGTTTTCAGTATACGCCAGGCAGACAAACCGCCAGGCGATTATCTGGTTAACTTGAAGCGAGATTGAGGGTTCCGTCTGCGGTTCAGTACAATTTGGTTACTTCATTTTGATGGAACCGGCCCATGCGTTTTCAAAAGTCACCGCCACCTGCGCCTTTTAGCGGGCGTGACCGAATTATGGTCTTTCTGTGCCTAGGTGCGTTGGCCGTGTTCTTCGCAGTGCGTGTTGCTTCGAAACCGGAATTTTGGAAGGCCCTGAACAAGAAACCCGGCCAGCAGGAAGTTGTTCAAACGAACGACGATCCCTCGCTCTTGCAGGGCAATGAAAATTTCTTCGGCGACGTCGGTGGTCAAACCGGTTTGCCTGATGAAGCACCGGTCATCGAAGCAAAGACGGACCTTTCCATTCCCAGGGATAAACTGAAACCCGTCCGTGACAATACGATGGGAATTCGAGCGAAAGAGCTTCCTTCGTACTACGCGACGCTTGATTTCGCTCAGAAGGTCGAAGCCCGGTCGCTGCTGCAAAACGCGGAAGCGGTTCCCTACACAATGCTGATGGCCGAACCTTGGGGTTATCGAGGCAGGCCTGTTTCGATCAAAGGTCGACTCAGACGGTTCATGCCAATCAAGCCGGGCCGCAATCCGTACGGGCTTCAACAGCTGTACGACGCTTGGGTGTTCACAGAAGATTCCGGTAGTAACCCGATTCATGTGGTGTGTTCCGGAGCCCCCATGGGTCTCAAGCCTGCTGAGGTGTACCGCAACGACCCGCCCGAAGTAGCCCTTGTCGGTTACTTTTTTAAGACGCAGGGATATCAGTCGGCAGGTGATGGCAGTACAGAGGTAAGTCTGCACACCGCGCCGTTGGTACTGGCGGGAACAATGAATTACTTACCGGTCGCCAAAGGTGAAACGCGTGACATTGCATCGGAAATGGTCCCGTGGCTCTGGTGGTTTGCCATCGGCGTCGCGGCGTTGACGGTGATGGTGCTGTGGAACTTCGCAATGAGCGACTGGACCTTCCGTCAGACACGCGCGCATGGTTTGCTTCAGCCGCAGGGGACGCCCAATTTCGAAGGCGTAGATGCACTTTCCACCAACGAAATGCTGTACGAACTCGCTCAGGATTCGACCGCCGGCGTTTATTCTGAACCGCATCTAGTGGGCATTGATAGCTTCACAGATTCGTCCATCGGCCAGTACTAAGACGGGCAAACTGTTCTGTTCACGCGCTAATGGCTTTCCACTGATTCCAAAGAATCCACGCACCCAGACCGCCGCATATCAGCGTTATCAAAACGCCAAGCAGCGTGTACCAGCGAGGAAGGTTTACTTCCTTCTGACGGATCGCGAGGTACAGCATGAACCCTGCGATAAGTGGCAGCAGTAGGCCGTTGGCGACCTGGGCTGCGATGATGACCTCTATTGGCTTTCGGCCAACCAACCCACACACCAAGCCCGTTAACAACACGGACATGCTGATCAGTCGGAACCGAGCACCGTTTTTCTCCCAACCAAACAGTTCACTAATTCCTGCAGCCGCAGCCAGCGGCGCCGTGACGGCAGACGTCAGGCCAGCCGCCAGCAAGCCAAGACCAAACAAGTAGCGAGCAGCTGAACCCGCGATTGGTTCTATCAGCCCAGGTAGGTTCGACGCGTTCAGTGATGCCTTCGCGATCGTCTCTTCACTGCCCGACTGCAGGGCCGCGCCACAGAGAAGAATCGCCAGCGAAACGATCCCGCCGAGTGGAACAAATATGGCCATGCCAGTCAGTTCTCGCCGCCATGCCACGGACTTGTCTGACGTCGTCTGCCACCAGTCTCGCGTCGCTGAAGCGTGCAGGAACAGGTTGTAGGTCACGACCGTCGTCCCCACGATGGCGACAGTCGTCAGCCAGCCATCGTCGGGTATCGATGGAGCAAAGATGCCCCGAAAGGCGGCGGCCCAGTCAACGGGAGCGACACAAATCGTCGCTATGACCACAAGTCCCATCAGGCCCACCAAGACGCTCAGCATCTTGATTAGGAGTCCAATCGACTGTGTGAGCATGACTCCCGCTGCGATTGCGAGCACCACCAGCGGCCATTTCGCTCCCTCACTGCCCGGGACCAATCCGCCCACTCCCGCCGCGGCGCCTGTAAGGTTCCCCATTTCGAACGCCGCGCAGCCAGCCCAGAGTCCGAGGACGACAAGAATTCGGGCAAAGGTCCGGAAGGCTGGGTTCAGGTCGTCGCTTCGGAGAGCTTCGCCAAGGCCCTTGCCCGCGAGAATTCCTGTCGCGGCTGTGAACGACTGCAGGACGAACACCGCGACCGTGGCGAATACAAGAACCCAGCCCAACTGATAGCCAAACTCGACTCCGGCCTTGGAACAGGTGACCACCGTCCCTGGCCCAACGAATGCCGCGACGACGACCGATGAGGTACCAAAGCCAGTCTTCTTCATGCCACGCAGTCCTTCTTTCACGGAACAGACCTCTGTTCCGCATCAGCCCCCAACTATATCGGCATGAATCCGGTTCGCGCAGCAATGGCTGAGAAAGCTGGGAACCGATTGCCAATGCTCTTCTGACTTGAACAGCCGAAGCGGTCGCTAGGCCCTTAGAACGTGGATTAGTGGGCAAACTGCGCTGTCCGTAGAGTTTTCCCGAAAACTCTGTCCGGTGCCTGTCCACGTTCCCGTTTGGTGTCCGATAGAAATGTTTTACCCAAGGCCCCAGCATGCTGCAGTCACTGAAGCGGAAGTTCTTCCAATCCGGCACCGCCGAGTCGCGTCGCCGCCAGACAAATCGATCGATGTCAGAGCCAGTCGAAGCGTTAGAGGTCCGAGCATTGCTCGCGGGCAATGTGCTGGTTTCAGTGAACGCCAGC
>JBGCDN010000475.1:0-3510 GCA_045105495.1 Planctomycetaceae bacterium | reverse complement strand
GGCTGTCCCACCGAGCATGTCATTCCCAAAATTCGTGTCATTCGTGGTTGTCACCCGAGCCCACTCCCGCGAAGGCCAACACAACGGTCGACATCCTTCTCGATAAAGAGGCCTACCAAGTAGCCATCACGCTCCGTCGTGACTCGGCACGACAGAGTTCGCTCGTTGGGGCAAACCCGGCTCTGTTCGAACATCAGGCGTGGGTCTGAGCATGTCATTCATCAAGTTCGCTCTGGCCAACTTCAAGCCCACGCCTCGGCGACTTTTTGAATCCATGTCCGAGCGATTAGCTCATGTCCCTGAGGCAGCGGGTGCACCCCGTCCCAGATCCAGTGCTCAGGACTGGTTCGCTTCGACGCTTCATCGAAGATGGTTTGCATCGGAATAAAGACCGAGTTGAACTCACTGGCAAGCTTCGACACGACTGGTCGAATGCGATCGACTTGGCCACGCCAGTCTCGTTTGACTGGCAAGACAAACGGTTCGACCAGTACCAGCTTCAGCTTGGCATTTGCTGCCCGCGACCTTGTCAACAAATCGCGATAGCCTTCTTCGTAGGCGACCGGGTCCACATTTTTCTTCCCCCGCACAGCCCGACCAACATCGTTGATTCCGATCAGGATACTCAACACATCTGGGTTCAAGTCAATCGCGTCCTTCTGCCACCGGTTCTGCAAATCAGGAACTGTGTGACCGCTCATACCTCGATTTAGAAAGTTAAGTCCTGCTTCTGGCATGTCGGTGTGCAGTCGCGACGCGATTAGGAATACGTAGCTGTGCCCAAGGTAATGGTTGCGATCCTTTTGGTTGCGGCCCCACTTCATATCCGTGATCGAATCTCCCTGAAACAGGAGCGTTGCCCCCTTCTGCACTTTCGGCAACTGATATCCGTAGCCAGGCACAGTGCTCTTGCGATCCTGCGCATGACTGGCTGCTGGCTTTGAAGAAGCTCCAACGCCGACCGCACCGCAGACCGCAGCCTTAAGCAATGTTCGTCGTTTGGATCCGCTCATGTTTGATTCCTTGGATTTACAAACCGAATTTCAATCACGCAAACGGGAACAGTCTGAGGAAGCGAGGTGGCACCGAACATGCGGTGGAAAAGAAAGGGCCTCTCTTGTGAGAGGCCCTTAACGTTGGGAGCCCCGATCAGATTACAGATCGCCAGCGCGAAGGATGACCAGCTTTTTTGGGTCCACGTGCTTGCGGAATGCGTCTCGAATTGCGGTTGGCGTGAGTTCCGATATTCGCTTTTCGCGATTCGCTGTGAATTCGAATGTTCGGCCAAGGTACAGATTCGAAATGATCTGACCAGCAATCGAACCGTCGTTGGAACGCGAGACTTTCTGACGTTCCAGCCACGCGTTCTTGGCGTCCGCGACTTCCTGTTCCGTCGGACCGTCCTTGAGGAACATTTCCAATTCTTCCATCGCTGCTTTTTCCACAGCGTCCATGTTCATCGGATTCGTAATGGCCGTCATTGCGAACCGACCATCAGTGCCTCGCGTTGGGATGCGAACCGACGAAGTCGCACCGTAGGACAAGCCTTCCTTCTGGCGAATACGGTTCCCGATTCGAGATGACAGAGTGCTGCCACCAAAGATGAAGTTGCCCAGCAGCAACGCTTCCGTATCTGGATCTTCCTCTCTCAGGCTGAAGGAATGGCCTGCCATAAACGTTGCATTGGCTTTGTCCGGAGTCACAATATCCTTCTTCATTCCAGCCAGATCTGTCTTTGCATCACGATCGATCGAACGTACCGGAACCGATGTATTCCAGTCCTTCACAATCTTTGCGAGCGCGGTCAGAGCGGCGTCTTTGTCGAAGTCGCCTACGATGGCAACTTCACCCGTCGTCGAGCCAATTTGTTTTTCGTAGACCGCCTTTACATCGTCGAGAGACAGATTCTCAACGCGTTCGATGCTTTCTTCCGTCGTCGGTACATAACGCACGTCTGACTTCGGATACTTCGACAGCGTTCGCGACATCATGTTGCCGGCCTTGCTCGCCGGTTCATCCAGACCGCGTTTTGCTCCACTGACCATGCGGCGTTTCATCTGATTGAAGAAGTCAGCTGGGAACGCTGGTTCGCGAAGAATTTCGCCAAGCAATTCAATCGCCGGAACCAGCGATTCCCGCTTGGCTGAAATTGAGAAGCCAAGCGAACCGGCTGAACCACCGCCGCCTCCGCCACCACGACGTCGGCGGCCCCGACCGCGTCCACCGCCGCCGCCGATGCGAACACCCAGTTCCGCCATCCGCGCCTGCAGAGCCTGACGATCTTTTGTCTTGGTACCGGCCATCAACATACTGGAAACCATTCCCGCCGCGGTGGTCTTCCCGTTGAGCGACTCTTCGTTGCCGTACCGCAGGTTGATGGTCATGTTGACCGTGTTGCCTCGGTTCTTCTTCTGCAATAGACCAACTTTCAAGCCGTGCATCTCCACGGTCTCGACCCGAGCCGTCAGGTTCTCAGGCGTTGCGTCGAATGCCTCGCCCGCTTCGACAGCTTTGCCACCTTCGTACTTATCAACAATGCTCGAAAGCGAAGCCACCATCGGAATCGCAGCTCGCTTCGGAGAGTCGGTTGGAACGAACGTTCCCACCGTGCGGTTGTGTGGCACAAAGTATGTCGCGGCAACTCGCTTCACGTCGTCCACTGTCACCTTCTGAAGCCGATCGCGCTGCACGAATAGCAGTCGCCAATCGCCCAGCGCCGATGCACTGCTCAAAGCAGACGCCATACGACTTGCATCAAACATCAATCGTTCTGCCGACAACTCCTGCCGCTTCTTCGCACGATTCACGGCTTCTTCGGTAAAGGTTTCGTCGCCCAACTTATCGAGCGCGGTGAGTAGCTCTTTGCGAGCCTGCTCCAGGTAGCCTTCGGATGGCTGAACGGAAACGGAGAACAGACCCGGGTCGTGTGCGTTGTCACTGCGGGCGAATACGCTGGTCGCGTAGTCAGCTTCGACAAGCTTCTTCTGCAGCAACCCGACTTTGTCCTCCGACAGAACGCTCGCAAGGATCGTTAACGGAGCGTAGTCGTCGTGGCCGGCAGCCGGGACGTGATACGCAGCCATGACCGACCCGATCTTCCCGACTCGACGGAGTTCTACTTTGCGTTCGCCATCCTGCGGTGGCTCGATCGTGTACGCTGCGGTCAGTTTTCGCTCCGGACGCGGAATCGCACCAAGGTACTTATTGACCAACTCAAGCGCGCGTTTCTCCTCAAAGCGGCCCGTCACGACCAACACAACGTTGTCCGGTTGGTAGTATTTGCGATAGAAGGCTCTGAGGTTCTCGACTGGAACCTTTTCAATGTCCGACCGGTTACCGATGGTCGTCTTACCATAGTTGTGCCACTCGTATGCCGCCGACATCACGCGGTTCGACAAAACCCGCTGCGGACTGTTCTCGCTGCGTTCGAATTCGTTTCGCACGACGGTAAATTCTGACTGCAGGTCTTCGTTTTTAATGTAACTGTTGACCAGCCGATCGGATTCCAGC
>JBGCDN010000474.1:0-11903 GCA_045105495.1 Planctomycetaceae bacterium | reverse complement strand
TTCGATGGACGGGCAGTATCGCGGGCCGGTGGTTTCGATCTGGCCGGAGTACATGGGGGCTCGGTGCAGGTTCTCGCGGATGATGTCGTGGACCTGGGCGTTGGTGGCCGTGAGGTGACACATCATCTGCGGCTGATCGATCTGGTCGGTCATGTAGGAGAACGGCTGCGGATTCTCGTCGCCCGGTTGTTCCTGACACTTGCTGAAGTCGATGGTGCGACCGTTGACTCTGGCGGGTGTGCCGGTCTTGAACCGTTCTAATTCGAAGCCAAGTTCGACCAGGCTGTGCGACAGGTTCTTGACGGTTCCCTCGCCGGCTCGACCGCCCGACGTTTTACTTTCGCCGGTGTGCATGATGGCTTGCAGGAACGTGCCCGTCGTGAGGATGACGGTTGGGGCGATGTATTTGGCATCGCCAACGACGGTGATACCCGTGATGCGTTTGAGCCGTTGGGCGCTAGCCCCGGTTGTGGCTTGCGTGGTGTCGGAACCGGTTGTGTTTGAACCGGGGCTAGCGCCCTGCGGCTGATCTTCTACGTCCAAGGATTGGACAATTTCCTGGCGGAGGGTGAGGTTCTCTTGTTCCTCAACAATGCGTTTGACCTCGAACTGATACGCCTTCTTGTCCGCCTGAGCCCGAGGGCTGTGCATGGCCGGGCCCTTGCCGATGTTGAGCATCCGGAACTGGATGCCGGTTCGGTCGGTGACCTGACCCATGATGCCGCCGAGTGCATCGATCTCGCGGACGATCTGCCCCTTGGCAACTCCACCGATCGCGGGGTTGCAGGACATCTGGCCAACGGTGTCGCAGTTCATGGTCAGCAGAGCCGTCTTGGCTCCAAGCCTGGCGGCAGCCAATGCGGCTTCGGTTCCGGCGTGACCGGCTCCAACAACGATGACGTCGTAGTGGTAGGTAGATGACATTGGCGGAACAGCGAGTACGGAACGATGAGACTCTTAAGGAGGTGTAGTGGACGAGGGCACGAGTCCCGAATGCTGACCCACACTCAGGGACTCGTAGCCTCGTCCACTACGAACAGCCACATCATAGCGGAGCGATGTGGGCTGGTTCGGGTTCGGGGCTCAAACGAATTCGAATTTCGAACCAGAAAACAAGCGGCCGTCCCCGGGATCCATCAGGCTCACGCTTGCCGACGCCTACGGCTGCGGATCCGTCGAGCTACGACCACCATCGCCCAAACCAAATGTATGAACATCATCGCACCGAACAGGAAGATGACGATGTTTCGTTGGGGCGTCGCATGCCCGGGATGCATACCCATGGTTGCTCCCGGACAGTACGACAGCACAAATACCGACAGGATCACCCATTGCCAGAACGGAATTTCGTTTACCCGATAGTTGGCCCACGTGAGCCACCCAAGCAATGGGAGGATGGCCACAAAAGGAATATCGCCCAGTCCCGTCGTGGCAATCGCCCAAACAGGCGACCGGTCAGACCAGGGGGACAGCATCAACAGAGCAACAAGAACCGTAGTGATCAAAGAGAACAGTCCAAGTGACGGAAAGATCGACTGTTTCGGTGTGACGTCTTCGCCGGCAGGCCGTCCACCTGATACCGGAGCGGGATCGCCTGCCTGCAAACCTTCCATGATTCGCAATGGGGCCGCCGCAAGCTGACGCAGGTTTGTGAAGGTACCCTGTTCCGCGAATCCGTAGCCGACGCGATCGAGTGTGGGCTCACGGCACACAGCAGCTGCCATCTCATCCACTGACTGGAACCGGTCGTCGGGATTCACTTGCAACGCCGTGTTGATCACCTGATCGATTGTGGCATCAACGTCACACAGAGAAGACGGTGGCGGGAAGCTCCCACGAGGAACCTTGCCGGTCAGGAGTTCGTACAACAGCACCCCCATCGCAAAGATGTCCGCACGATGGTCAACGGTCTTCGGATCCTCATATTGCTCCGGGGCCATGTAGTTCAACGTCCCCATGGCTTGCCGAGTTTGCGTAAGCGAGATCTCACAGTTGGAATCCATCGCAAGCCGAGCGAGTCCAAAGTCAGCAAGTGCAATGTGCCCCTGCTTGTTGAACAGAATGTTCTCTGGCTTGATGTCCCGATGAATCACTCCTTCTTCGTGTGCGTAGGCCAACGCACCACAGATTTGCGTGAACACACCAAGGGCCATTTGCGAGTCCATGCCACTCGCATCCAGCCACTCACGCAGATTCATTCCGTCCATATACTCGATGATGAGATAGTGCAGATCTCCGACTGACCCGAAATCGTGTACGGAAACGATGTTGGGGTGATTCAGCCTCGCCATTGCTCGAGCTTCGCGAGCGAACCGTTCTGCGACAGAACGATCTCCAGCAAAGTCGGACGGAAGAATCTTGACCGCGACAAAGCGATCAAGCTTGCTCTGACGAGCCTTGAAGACACAGCCCATGCCACCGCTCCCAAGGATCTCAATGACTTCCAGATCCGGGAACAGCGCGTTCAGCTCCGCAATGTCAGGGATTCGATACGCAGGAGCCTGGCCGACGACAGTCGGTTCAGTAGCAAGCCCCAGCAGCACTTTGCGGTCAAGCCCCTGAATGGGGTCAGGCGATTGTGGCAAGGATGTGTTCATGATCGTGTCTCCAGAACCTGCATGAGCCAGTTCAATTCATCATCAACTTCAGACGGTTCGTCTACTGTTTCGGCAATCTCAGCACGGATCGCGTCGCCGAGTCGCTTCCGCATTCGGTGTACGGCAACGCGAACAGCGGGCTCAGTCATTCGTAATTCTCGTGCGACGTCTGAGACAACGGGTTCTTCCTGCATATCAAGGAACACACGAAGCTTCGCGAACAAGTCACCCTTCCCCGTATCTTCGTAGTCTTTTCGAAGACGTACCACGGCCGCTCGCAGGATTGCATCAACCCATTCCAGGTCGAACAGGTGATCCGGGGACTGTTCGTGGTGCGGCTCTGCGACGCCATCCACTTCAAGCGAAATGGTGTGGTCGCCTTTGCCACCACGTTTCTGAGCGGTATCGAAACCATGCACGTCGGCGACAAACCCCTTCAACGCATGAAGAAAGAACGTGCGGAAGCGCCCACGATCCGGGTCAGCTCGAGCAAACAAATCGCGTTCAAGCAGTTTTGCGAAGAAGCTCTGCGCGATGTCTTCTGCTTTTTCCGGCGACGATACTCGGTGACGCAGGAAAGCCAGTACGGGACCAGAATACTGTTCGCACAGATCCTCCAAAGCCCGTCGCGCATCGGGATGATCGCTCTCAGCGGCTTGCCGAATAAGAGTCCATCTGGTTTGTGGAAACGCAGCCATTTCGCCTCAATCTATTCGTCTTCATTGAGTTATCAGAAGGAATTCCTAGCGTGTTACAGCCTGATCGAAGAAAAACTGAACTTGGCAGCTTAGGCATCGATCATATCAGCAGTAGGTAATCGCCACTCAATTGGTTCTTCACCATGCTGCTGCAGAAACGCGTTGATCTTCGAAAACGGCTTGCTGCCGAAAAAGCCTCGTCGGGCGGAGAGTGGCGACGGGTGCGGGCTTTCGATAATCAAATGCCGAGAGGCATCAACGCGTTCAGACTTCTTCTGTGAAGGCTTGCCCCAAAGGACAAACGCAACGTTGGGCTGCTCGTTGACCGTATCGATAATCTGATCGGTCAGTTCTTCCCAACCACGCTTGCGATGCGAATTGGCTTCGCCAGCTCGAACCGTCAAAACCGTGTTCAGCAGAAGCACTCCCTGCTTTGCCCATGCAGTAAGACAACCGTGCTGTGCCGGTTCGATGCTGAGGTCTGCTTCCAATTCCTTGTAGATATTCCGCAGCGAAGGCGGAATTCTGACACCCGGTTGAACAGAAAAACTCAACCCGTGCGCTTGGCCTTCGCCGTGGTATGGGTCCTGGCCGAGGATGAGAACACGTACGGACGACAGCGGTGTCGCTGCCAGTGCGGCGAGCACATCTTCGTCGGCCGGGTAGACTTCGTGCTCTTGCCGCTCGCTGGCAACAAACTTCTGCAGTTCATTGAACGAAGGCGATTCCATCGCATCAGCCAATGCGGTTCGCCAGCATTCCGATAGTGTGTCAGTTCTCATCCCACCATATTCGCGCATTCAGCGCGGGGGAGCAATGTCCGGGCGTTGCTGAAACAACATCTCACCATCGTTGACACACAAGGGAAGCATGACACTTCGGTTTCTTAGGGCCGACTTCACCACTACCATGTAGGTCCTGCCACGATCCATTCAATACGAGGTTCAAAGCCATGCCCGCCGACAACAGCCGTCGTACATTTCTCAAGTCTTCCGCCGCTGCAATCGCAACCAGTGCTGCTATCGCGCCGAAGGCTTACGCGTCGTCCAGCAATACGACTCAGGTGGCAATCGTCGGTTGTGGTGGTCGAGGAACCGGGGCGGTTCGGAACGCTTTGAAGGTAGAAGGTCCCGTCAAATTGGTTTCGATGGCTGATGTCTTCGAGAAGAACCTGAAGAACAGCTACGGCAACCTGGCCAAGGTGTTTAAGAATCAACCGGAACGCCTTGATGTTGCGGAGGAATGTAAGTTCATCGGGTTCGATGCCTACAAGAAGGCGATGGATTTACTAAGTCCTGGAGATATCGTGATCCTGACGACGCCTGCTGCGTTCCGATGGCTGCATTACTCCTACGCAATCGAAAAGAACCTCAACGTCTTCATGGAGAAACCGGTCACAATTGACGGACCGGGTTCTCGGAAGATGCTGGAAGTGAACAAGAAGGCGATCGAAAAGAACCTCAAAGTCGGTGTTGGCCTGATGTGCCGTCACTGTGACGCTCGGCGAGAACTGTTTGATCGAATTCAAAATGGTGAAATTGGCGACATCAACATGTTGCGTGCGTATCGCATGGCTGGTCCGACCGGATCTGCTGAAACCGGCAAGAAGCCAGAAGGAATCAGCGATCTCATGTATCAGATCAAGCGGTTCCACGCGTTCCTCTGGCTTAGCGGTGGCGCGGTGAGTGACTTCCTGATTCACAATATTGATGAGTCGTGCTGGATGAAAAACGACTGGCCGATCGAAGCGAAAGCCAGCGGCGGTCGCCACTATCGCGGCGACTACGTTGATCAAAACTTTGACACCTACTCCATCGAATACACATTCAGAGATGGCGCGAAGCTCTTGGTGAATGGTCGGACTATGCCGGGCTGCTATCGAGAATTCGCGAGTTACGCACACGGAACGAAGGGGATGGCTGTCATCTCTACAAGTTCTCATTCACCGGCGAAGTGCCGAATTTACAAAGGCCAGAATGAAGACAAAGAAAATCTGCTCTGGGCCTACCCGAAGAAAGAGAAGAGCCCATATCAATTGGAATGGGACCATCTGATTGATGCTGTCCGCAACGACAAGCCTTACAACGAAGTCGAACGCGGTGTGAAGGCCAGCCTTGTAACATCAATGGGTCGCATGGCTGCTCACACCGGGCAGGTCATTACCTACGACGAAATGCTGAATTGCGAACACAACATGGCTCCGGGAATTGAGACCCTGACCAAAGACTCCGACTCGCCATTGATGCCACGGGAAGATGGCACGTATCCGATTCCGTACCCTGGCCTCGTAAAGGACCAGGAATACCTCTAAGAAGTTGACGCTTTGCATCACCAATGGTGATTGGAAACATGCGTCGGTGGAAACTGAATTCATACGAAGGTGCCTGATTCGCAAGAATCAGCAATGAGTTCACAGCAACAACCAACCTCTGTTTCAACGTCACGAAAACACCGGAGTTCCGCTTGGAAGTACATGTCATTCTTTCGCTGGGGTTGCTGCTTGCAGCAGCCCTGATCGGCGCGATTCTGGCTGAACAGATTCGAGTGCCAAAGGTCACGGCTTACTTGCTGGTCGGCCTGCTGTTGGGGCCGCATGGAACGCGATTGCTTCCGGAAGAACACACGCGCATTCTTGAGCCGTTTAACGATATGGCGATGGCGCTAGTACTGTTCAATCTCGGTTGTCAGTTCTCGCTGGATCGGTTTCGCGTTCTCCTACGGAAGCTGATTCCCATATCTGCGGGCGAACAAGTGACCGGCTTCGTGCTGGTTGGATTGCTGACAGGACTTGTCACCGGCAATCCAACCATCGGCCTGGTGCTGGCCATCATGTCGCTTGCCACCGCACCAGCCACCACAGTGCTGGTTCTGAAGGAAGCTCAGGCGGAAGGCCCCGTCACCGACCTTTGTGGCGGCCTGGTTGCATTCAACAACCTGACATGCATCGTTGTTTTCGAATTGGCCTACGTTGGTATTTCCATTGCCGCCGGCAGCCAACAAGGTTCATTGCTTGCACAGATTGGAAGCATCTTCGGCGAACTGGGTCTGGCCACAGCCATTGGCGCAGTCAGCGGATTGCTGGTCTCCTTTTTCTGTGGCCTGATTGCGGGCAAGCGATGGCTGGTTCTTCTCATCGGTATGATGGCCACGGTTCTTGGCATCTGCGAAGCCCTGCACCTGCCCTACCTGCTGTCCTTCCTGACGATGGGCCTTGTGGTCGTTAACACATCCAGTGTCGCTCGAAAGATCGCCAAAGAGCTGGATCAGACGACGACCGTCTTGTGCGTTATGTTTTTCGTTTTGCACGGATCGCACCTGGACATCAACGCGTTTCTTTCGGCAGGAGTTGTTGGGCTGGTCTACATCGCCACACGTATGATCGGGAAGTATCTGGGAGCGTTCGCGGTAACCAAATACCGAGGCGAAGACGAAGACGTTCACAAGTGGCTCGGCCTGACGCTCATGGCGCAGGCTGGAGTTGCCATCGCGTTGTCTGCTTCGATTGTCGATCGCAACATGAAGTATGCGAACGAAATTCAATCCATCATTCTGGGTTCCGTCGTCTTCTTCGAAATCCTCGGGCCGCTGTTGATTCGATACAGCGTTTTCCAGGCTGGCGAAATGCCACTCGGCCAGGCCATTCACCACAGCGGGACAACTCCCCGCGAACAGATCATGGATATGAGGAACCGCTTATCGATGGCTCTGGGACGCGATCCGGACGCACAGCTGCCGCCCGCAGAGATGACCATCGATTCACTCATGTCACGCAATGTGTCGGCACTACCGCAGTCAGCTACGTTCTATCAGGTGATCGAACACATCGAACGCAGTCACGACAACGTGTTCCCGGTGATCAACAGCGAAGGGAAACCTGCCGGTATCATCCGCTATTCGGCCATTAGTTCCGCCGTCTACGACCCCGACGCTCGCGACCTCATTCGCGCGGACGACCTTGCCGAACCAAAACCCGACTGCGTCTCGCTCTCTGAACCAGTCACGCGCGTGATTGAACTGTTCAACAACATCACAGACGATTGTCTGTTCGTCACAGAACCATCATCCGAACAATTCTGCGGCGTCATTCGACGATCCGAAGTCATGAACATGCTCATCCAAGGCCACCGAGGCCCCTGAGGGCAACTTCCAGTTGCATCGGTTTGCGGCGGCGAAGTTGGGATGGTGTTCGTCGAGCGAGGTCTCGCCGCAAGTACGGTGCTGTAGCAAGAGGTGCCTCGACAGACACGCAGGACTATCGCGCCTACCTACGGAGGCCCAGCTGACGATGCCCGACTTGCCAAGACAGTGAGGCAGGTCGCCGACTCAGGCCCTGATCTGGTCCAGCACTAGGCCCGTCGGTGTCGGAACACTAGCCACCCGATTCGCCCATAATCCACCAACAGCGCGAACACCCAACCGGCCTAAACCCCACGCCAAAACCAACCCAACACCCCCACCGGCACCCGGTCAAGCGGAACGCTTGTTAGAAGGAACGCTGGCAGGCGAAGTCGGCCATTTCGGCGAGGATTTGCCGAGCGGGGCTTTCGGGGACGCAGCCGAGTTGCACGATTGCCTTGTCGGCAAATTCGCGAGCTGTGTTGGCGGCGTAATCGATGGCATCGCTGCTTTTCACGATTTGAAGCAGGGCTGCTCGGTTCTCGGGGCCGGGGTTCTCGATCAACTCCCGTGCCTTGGCAGCGACAGAAGCTGGTGCAGTTTGGAGGAGATGTATTAGCGGAAGCGTCAGCTTTTGCTTCTCGTAGTCGGTTCCAATCGACTTGCCGGTATTGTCCTGATCGCCGACTAAATCAAGGACGTCGTCGGCAATCTGGAATGCCATGCCGAGCAGGCGTCCATACTCCTGGAACGCTTCGCTGACCTCACTGGTCGCACCAGCGTAGTGTGCCCCGACGTAGCTACAAAGCGCACAGAGGGCGGCCGTCTTTCCGTTGATGATTCGGTAATACTGTTCCTGAGTCAGGTTCGAGTTCGCTCGTTCGTGAACCTGGCATAGCTCTCCTTCACATACCAGGTTTGTCGCACGTCCGATCAGGCGACAGGCATGTGCATCGAGCGTTGCGGCAAGGTGGAACGCGTGAGTGAAGAGGTAGTCTCCGCAAAGAACGCTGGTCTCGTTGTTCCATCTTGAGTTCACGGTTGCGACGTGTCGACGAGTGTCGGCTTCGTCCAAAATGTCGTCGTGAACCAGTGTTGCTGCGTGGATCATCTCCACAACAGCAGCGAGCACGTGATGATCGTCCCGAATCCCACCGCACGCCTTAGCGCTTAGTAGCACAAGGATTGGACGAAGCCGTTTGCCACGGAAGCGAGCGACATGGGTCACGACGTCTGTGACGTATGGGTGCCAGCTTTGAAGTTCTTCCTGAAACTGACGTTCGGCAAGTTCCAGATCGTTACCAACCATGTCGGCAACGCGAAGCAGCAGGTTGCGTCCGGTGACGTTACTCATCGCTGTGTCCATCCTCAGCACGGACGTAGTGGCCACTCTTCCCGCCGCTCTTTTCGATTAGGCAGACGTCACGAATTGTCATTCCACGATCGACCGATTTACACATGTCGTAAACGGTCAGAGCAGCAACGTTTACCGCAGTCATCGCTTCCATCTCGACACCAGTCTTCGCATGAACTGCAGCAGTCGCTTCGATCTGAAGCGTTTGCTCGTTGATTTGCGAAAAGCGGATTGTCACAGAGTCGAGACCCAACGGATGACAAAGTGGAATGAGTTCTCCCGTCCGCTTCGCAGCCATGATGCCGGCAAGCCGTGCAACTTCCAAAACATCGCCTTTGGCTACTTCGCGTTCCGTGATCAACCGCAAAGTCTCAGGCTGCATTAACACGCGCCCACGGGCCCTCGCAATACGGTGCGTCACCGCTTTCTCGCCTACATCGACCATGTGGCTCTCACCACGCTCGTTGAAATGAGTAAGGTCGTTCATATGCCCACTTTTCGGCGACGAAATACAGAAATTTGTCAGTGCAGGACTTTAGGGCGATCTGAGGGAACCCGCCAGCGTTTCTCGCCAGATGCTACCGAACCACCGGTTCCTGCCATTCATCGCCCACAGGCTGGCCAGAATCCTGATAAAGCGGAACCGAACCGGACGGACTGGATGGCATGATCGGCGCGCTTTGTGGAGGCGATGAGGTTCCGTATGGCGTTTCTGCAGGCATTGGTGGCGACAAAGCCGGAGCCATCGGAGCTGACAAACTGTTTGAGCTGAGCGGCTGCGATTCAGGGCCGCTATCGTAAATCACTCGGTCGTTGGCGTCGAAGTCAGCACGTCCGCCGTCTTGCGAACTCAGTTCGTCCAGGTCCGGCGTTTCCGGGCCGCGGTCCAGTGCAGGGTTGGTGACCAGTTCCAGCTGTTCTTCAATCCAGTCAATCCACTCCGGACGACGTTCGATAAATAGCAACTGACGCAATTCTTCTCGCATCTCGAAAGGTGTCTCACCAGATCGCAGTCGAGCGCGCAGGAGGTTTCCCAGGAACTCCGGATTGGTCGGCGCCAAATCGTAAGCGGCCTGATAATGCTCAATGGCAGCCTGTGGCCGCCCTGCCACTTCGAATGTCAGACCAAGGTTATTCTGCGGTTCCGGACTCTGCGGATCAAAACGCATCGCTTCCTGAAACGACAACGCCGCTCGAAACAAATCGTTTCGCTCGTAGTGAAGCAGCCCCATATTGTTGTGAGCCGGCGCGTATCGGCGATCGGCCTTCAGAGCCTTCTTCAAGTACGGCTCGGCTTTGGCCACGTCCCCATTGGCCAGATGCGACGTAGCCTTGGTCGTCGTCGCTGTCGCTATCGGTGTGTTCCGACTGAGGTCAACTTTGACCACATGTCCTTTGCGTTTGAAAAACGGCGTGCAGCCGGGCAACAACACAATGCTGACGAATAGAAATAGCAGTCGTTGAGCGTACCACCAGCCACCCGCCCGCGCTCGAAGCGCGGCGAACGATCGACACAACGTTTGTGTTCGGGTCGATGAATGCACTGGATGAACTCTTGCGGCCATTGATTGGCGGGGAACCAATCGAGGAGACAAGCCACAATGAAGAGAAGTGAGAGTGAAGAGGGGACACGGCAGAGGCCAGAAAACCCAGCAAATTCCGCAGTGCTCAGCGCGTTGTCGGAGAAAATACAGTCTGTGTCAACACGGCCTCAGCGTCCCAAAGTTCGCGACCGGGCCGTGCGTCGTCGTTGACGGTCAGGTAGAGATCTCGCACACGATATCCGGCATTTCCTGCCTCCAGGTTCCGAGCGAGCTGCAGAATCTGCCGGAGTGACGTGCGTTCAATTTCAATCCGAGTCGCCTGGTTCACATACGCACTCTTCCCAATCCGTTCCGGCTTCTGCATCTCGACGAACCGCAACACCTCTGCCGGAAGGCCCACCGCCCCAACAGTCTCTTCCACCTGAGCGCTAACACTGTTTTGGGAGGACGATTCCAGAGCAACCAACTTTGGCTGATCGTTCAGCTTCTCAATCGATTCGACAAGAGCACGGCATTCCGCAAGATCCTCGTTCGCCGTTGTCGCGCCTGCTTTGGCATTCGACATCTGACCGTAAGACCACATCGCGATCAGCAGAAGGAACACACCGACGCTTCCGATCAGCAGCTGTTGAGAACGTTGTTCGCGATCGCTCATGGTTCAATCTTCGCTACTGCCCCAGCGTCGGTCAGGTTCCCCCGAAACGAAGCGGTGACTCGGCCAGAACCAATCTGTTCCTGCCCCTGCGGTGTCACCGAAAAACCACTCGCTTCCATCGACTTTGCGACCCGTGCTGCGTCCGCGAACGTTTTGACTTCGACTGAGACCGTCACACCACCATCCTGCAGGCGGAGTTCAGTGAGCTTAATCCGTTCAGGCTGAAGCCCCTTGATTAACTCGATCATTGGGCGGATTGCAGAAACCGGTAGTTGAACGTCGGTGTTGGTTTGCCGCGAACTAAAGTATCGAGCGTGTTCGCTTCGAAGCCTGGAGATTGGCGCGTTTGTTCGGATATTGGGGAACACTTGCTTGAAGAGCGATCTCTGTTCGCTCGCAAACTCTTCAGCCTGCCGCTCATAAGCATTCGCGCGGAACCAGCATGCCAGGCTGAACAAGACCAACAATGCTGCTGCTGCCGCCAATAGCCAATGGATCGATTTACGAATCGGCCGATAAGGTTCGCCGTTTGCCAGAACCCCACGGCGAAGTTCGGCCCACGGGGTCACATTGCCTGACAGCACACCACTAGCAAACGCCGACGCGTGGCCAAACATGGAAGCCGGACTGATCGCAGATGCTTCAATCGCTTCACCAAAATCGGCCGATTCAGAACCGGGCTCTTCCAGCAACGTGACCTGATCGATGGCTTCCAGGTCCAACGAACGCGCAACAGCTTTCGCATCGTCGGGCAAATGTGCCCACAAACGCAGACCCGAATTATCGTGAGCAACAAGTTCAACGGCGTTGTCACTTCGCCACGCGACGCAGTTACTGGCATCACCTCGATCCTGAACAGCAGCCAGCGCCGTGGGGATAATGGACTGAACCAGAACCCCAGCTAATTCGAGCTGCTGAACCAACGGTAAAAACTTGCTG
>JBGCDN010000473.1:0-8433 GCA_045105495.1 Planctomycetaceae bacterium | reverse complement strand
GATTTTTTTTTTTTTCTCACTCAAGGGTACTTCTGAATAGGCGCTTTCAGATGAATCGTGCGGTGGGACTGAAGAGGCGTTGGATCGGCGGAGCGATCCACCACTATGGGGACAACCGGATTCAGGCGACAGAATCAACCAGTTCCAGAAATCGCTCCTGGCTCAGGGGTTTTACCACGAAGTCTTTCACGAAGCTGTACTGCATTGCGTCTTCGCGATCCTGTCCGTGGTTCGACGAAGAATACATCGTGACAATCACCATCTGGTCGTCTGCGATTTTCTGTTCAATCGCTTCAAGCACTTCGAGCCCGGTCATCCGCGGCATATTGATATCGAGAAACACCAAAATCGATGGTGGAGTCTGGCCAAGCTCGGCAGAGGATCGTTCTTGATCAGTCACGACGTCCAGGAAGTGGTCGCCCGCCGAGTATTCAACCAGTTTGATGTCACGGCCCGTCGCCTTAAGAATTCGACGGAAGATGTACCGATCGAGTTCATCGTCGTCGACAACCACCACAGTTTGTACAGCCATCAAACTCTCTCCTCACCAATGTGAGTTCTGTCCTGTGGAAGCGTAACAACAAACGCCGTTTTGCCAGGGATGCTTTGAACGTCTATCGTACCACCGAGAGATGCGACATTCTTTTTTACCAGCGGAAGGCCAAGACCCGTACCGCCGGAGTCTTTGTCGGAAAGCCGGTGGAACAAACGGAAGATCTTTTGATGATGGTCGAGCGGAATACCGATTCCGTTGTCTTCGATGGACAGACTAAATCCATCCTCAACGGTATTGGTTGTCACTGTGACTCGCTTCTGCGTCTCGTCCGGATTCTGATACCGAGCTGCGTTGGACAGAAGATTGTCGAGGATAATGTCGAACCGCGTGGGAATCGTCCAGAGGGGAGAAGCGTGCTGAAGCGATACAGTGAGTGTGACGTCGTCGTGCGAAATCGCCTGCCACGAGTCCTGAATATGCTGTTCGACCGAAACTTCCCCCCACACATCTTCGTTCACGTCTGACCGCGCGAGGGTCAGGATATCTTCGACCCGGCCAGCCAATCGCCGCGCCAGTTTGCGGCATCGTTCGATGTTGGTTTTGGCTTCACTCATCGCACCGTCGGTAATGTCCTGTTCGCAGAATTGCAGCAGGCCCTGCATCGACGCCAGTGGTGCCTTCAGATCATGTGACGTGCTGTAGGCGAACTCAAGCAGTTCTGTATTCAGTCGCCGGAGTTGTTCGTTCTTCGAGTTAATTTGCCGCTCTCGTTGGACGCGACTAGTGATGTCAATGATCGTTGCCATTGTTGACTTTCCCGCAGACCCATGAACCGGTGTCAGTCCAATCTCGACGGGGAATTCGCTGCCATCCTTCTTCAAACCAAACAGTTCTCTTCCGCTCCCCATCGGCCGAGTTTCGCGCGAGGCGACATAGTTGGCCATGAAGCCAGAGTGGGCCTCGCGAAACCGTTCCGGAATCAAGATTCCGATTGGTTGCTGAAGCATTTCTTCTGGTTCGTAACCAAACAGTAGGCCAGCTCGCTTGTTCACGAGTTCAATCAGCCCGTTCTCATCCACCTGAAGCATCGCGCTGGATGCGGCGTCCAGGGCCCGTCGAAACGTCGTGTCAGCGTTCTTGCGTTCACGGATATCGATGACTGAAGCCATGACCATTTTCTGGCCGTTGACATCAATCGGTGCGAGACCCACTTCGACTGGAAACAGAACGCCATCTTTTCTGACCGCTTTCAGGTCGCGGCCTGTCCCCATCTCCCGTGTCGTGGGCGCTGCCAAAAACTGGTTCCGCATTTCGACGTGAGATGCCCTCAGTGCGTCTGGAACAAGCACTTCAACTGCTTGACCGGCCAGTTCACCGTCTTCGTATCCGAAGAGTTCGTCGGCTCGCTGATTCGTTTTGACAATCAATCCATCCGCCGCCACCAGCAGTAGTGGTAGCGGGCAGACTTCGAGGTCAATTCGGTAGTCAACGGGATTCTTGATCGGCCAGATTTCTAGTGAAAGCTGGATGTAAGGGTTTGGCTAAGGGCGACACAGATTCGGTACCCGGCCCGATAGAATACTAAAGCGATCGGAGCCGCGACAATCCCACAGTGGGCAAACTGCCACCAACTCTTGCTTACTCGTTGTTGAATCACATGGGCGTCTACGATCAGCTATTCGATTGTCAATTTTAGAGACAACCATGACACAAAACTGGAATCCGACCCGTGAAGACGCTCTGCGAAGGCTGGAAGCGTTTGTTCCCGATGCCGCCCAAAACTACACCGCGATGCGTAACTTCGACCTCGGGCCCGACCGACATGACCACGTTTCTGTGCTTTCGCCATGGATTCGTCATCGGCTGATTACCGAACAGGAAGTCGTGCAGCGGGTTCTCGAATCGCACTCATTGAAGGCCGCAGAAAAGTTCGTTCAGGAAGTTTTTTGGCGAACCTACTGGAAAGGCTGGCTGGAACTCAGGCCTGCTGTTTGGGATGAGTACGTCGCTGATCGCGATCGGCAGATTGCGGCGTTGGACAACGATTCAGATCTCAACCAACGCTGGCTGGCCGCATGCCGCGGCGAAACTTCCATCGATTGCTTCAACGCGTGGGCAAGAGAACTTGTTGAAACGGGCTACATGCATAACCACGCACGCATGTGGTTTGCCAGCATCTGGATATTCACGCTGAAGTTGCCGTGGGAAGTGGGAGCCGACTTCTTCCTTAGAAACCTGCTCGATGGCGATCCGGCGTCGAACACACTTTCCTGGCGGTGGGTGGCTGGTTTGCAGACTCGAGGGAAAACCTACACCGCCGGCGCCGGAAACATTGTGAAGTTCACCAAAGGACGATTCCAACCCAAGCCCAATGATCTCGCGGATTACGCTGAACCGTTGGATGGGCCCGAGTTGCCGCGTCCACTATCGCCGCCGACTTCGCAAGCGCCTGAGGACGTTCCGACCGGCACGTTGGTCACGGAAGAAGACTTGTCTGCTACACCGACAGGACCGATTGCCTACATCAAGGCCACGGATCAGCGTTCGACACTCCCAATCTCAGACCATGTTCACACGTTCGTTGATGGTGCATTTGACGACACATCCAACCGAATCGGCTCAATGACAATGGTCACTGCCGAAACGATTATCGACTGGGCACAGCAAAACGAATTGAAGCAGGTTGTGACGTCTTACGTTCCCGTTGGGCCAACAAGACCGGTAGCAGATGCACTGCGCATTCGGCTGGAAGCGGCCGGTATCCGGTACACAGAATTGCTAAGGCCGTGGGACGAAAATGCCTGGCCCTATGCGACAAAAGGGTTCTTCCCGTTTAAGAAGAAGATCCCGAAGCTGGTCGATCAACTCGTCGACCTGTAATCGCTGCAAGGCCTGCATAATCAGGATTCTGACAAAGCAACCGCTTCAATTTCGACATGTGCGCCGAGAGGAAGTTCGGCGACTGCGACCGTGCTTCGAGCTGGTGGAGCATCGCTGAAGTAGCCAGCGTAGATTTCGTTGACCTTTGGGAAGTCGCTCATGTGCTGCAGGAAGATGGTTGTCTTGATGACGCTGCCGAAGCTCGCTCCTGCGGCTTCAAGAACCTTGCCGAGGTTGTTCATAACCTGACGCGTCTGGTCTTGGATATCACCCTCGACAATTTTCATCGAAGTTGGGTCCAGCGGAATTTGGCCTGCCGTGAAGACCATGTTGCCGGTCTTAATTGCTTGAGAATACGGGCCAACAGCCGCCGGTGCGTCTTCTGTGTGGATAACTTCGCGTGTCATGATTGCAGTCTCTGAATTGGATTGAGAAGCGAATGCTGTCGGTTCAAGTCGTCAATGAAGCAGAGCCGTTAGGAAAACCAAACATGGATCGCGACGGTGTTTCCGCGTTCGGTGATCGGGAGAACTGACGTTACCCGAAAGTTCTCGTTCCGCTGCAGCCATTCGCACATGCATTGATTGAGATGGGCTGGCAACTGCTCCAACGGCGGTGGTGTTTCACCCGCTTGGAAGCAGACCCAACCTGTGCGGAGTTCGACGCGATCGATCGTGAACTGTTCTTCTTCGCTTTCTTCTGCCATCTCGAATCAGCTTTCCTTTGGAATGTGCGGTAATCTGGTTCAGGCTGCGAGCTACCAGATTTTCCACCACGCTTTTTGTTCGACTTCACCCGCAGGCGAACCAAAAGTCTGGCTTCGAGCCGCCGGAGCAGTTGTGGTTCGAAGTGGAGCTCGCGCGGCGTCGGAACCGGAGCTGATGATGATATTTTCGGGCAGAAGGACGCAGCTAAGATCGCCTTCGGTTCCACCTGTCGTATCGACCAGCAATCGACGATCGCCAAACGTAACTTCTGGCATACGAACATGCCCGGACACAATCGTGACCGGACTGTCTGCCGGAACAGGCGATGTAACAAGCGTTTTCGAACACAACCATGGTGGTCTGGTGAGCGTGTAGTCGCGGGCATGCAAAATGCCAACTTGCATGTCGTACGGCTGATGCGATTCCAAACCAGCATGGACGAACAAGTACTGTGGATGCTCAATGCACCAAGGCAGGTTGGCGTAAAAGTTCCGATGGTGTTCGGGAATCGCTTCCAGCAGTGCAGGCATGTCACCGAATTCGGCTCCGTACGATTCGAAAGTTGTGTGCGAATCGTAGTGCCCCACCCAACGCTGATCCCATTCGGCGTAATCCGGTGGCGGAAACAAATGGAGGGCTCCACACATCGCCAGTTCGTGGTTGCCACAAACTGCCGCTACGTTTCCGTGCGATTGCATGAGCGAGAGAACCAGTTCTGTCGCCGCCGAGGGATTGGGTCCGCGGTCAACGAAGTCGCCCATGAAGACGATCCATCGCTGCCGAAAGTCAGGACGTCCCTGCAGCTTTGTCAAAATTGTCTGCAGCTTGTCGACTTGTCCGTGAACGTCGCCAATAACCGCGACCGGGCCGTCTATTTTTGTTGGAAGTTGCATGGAAGCTCCGCCGTTCTTCGAGCCGCGGATGGTACCGAACCAACAGCGTTCCCCACCAGACTGATCACAAAGCGTCCAGAAAGCGTTCCGCTTCAACGGTGGCGGTAGCGCGTTGGGATTGTGTTTTTCGCCGCGTTTAGGCCGCTTGGGCGTTGGACTTTTGCTATTGAATCAGAGATCACCACGCCTTGGCAATTTGTGAACCACAATTCCCATCGCAGGCCAACGGAATCTTGCTCTCAACTCGTTAACATTGCGTCTTCATCGTTCGCCTGAGCAACACCGTTGACGTCAAAACAGCAAAAACTTTTCGAACCACCTGAAGAACTCTCCGCTTGGGAACTTGCGGCAGAACAGGACCGAACCGTGGCCGAAGTGGTCTTCAATCGACCACTGCAGACGCCCTATTCATACGCTGTGCCGGAGCCACTGCGAGAACTCATCACGCCCGGCCAACGCGTGAAAGCACCGTTTGGTCGAGGCAACCGGCATCTGGCTGGGTTCTGCGTGAACGTCCGTCAGGCGGTGGAAACTGACAGGCGGTTAAAAGAAGTCGAATCGATTCTCGATCGTGAACCGTTGGTCGATTCGCAGATGTTGGAACTGACTCGTTGGATCGCCGACCGTTACCTCTGCGGCTGGGGTCAGGTTCTTCAATCTGTCATCCCGGCTGGGGTGAAGAACAAAGCCGGAACCAGACTCATCACACAATTATCGCTGGCTGAGAACGCAGCCGCCCTGATTGGTGAAAAGAAGCTGCCGGCCAAACAGCAAGCCGTCGTCGACGCTTTGGCGAAGACCAACCAACCGATGCGGATTGAAGATTTATCAGTCGCCGCCAACTGCGGAACCGGGCCGATTCAATCTTTGAGAACCAAAGGCATCGTCATCGCGCATCGCGAAAGGACGAACAACTTCGCTGGCGACTTTGGTGACGTCGAGAAGATTGACGACCTGACGCTGAACGAAGATCAAACAAGTGCCCTGGCCAGCATTGTGGGCCCATTGCAATCGGGCGAACACAAGACGCTGTTGCTGCACGGCGTGACGGGAAGCGGTAAGACCGAAGTTTACATTCAAGCCATTCGCGAAGTGGTGAGCTACGGACGTCAGGCGATTGTCCTGGTTCCGGAAATCAGCCTGACGCCGCAAACGATTCGTCGGTTCCGTAGTCGCTTCGATTCTGTCGCCGTTCTGCACAGCCACATGACAGATGCGGAACGGCACTGGCACTGGCAACAAATCGCTCGTGGTGCGATTCAGGTCATCGTGGGTGCTCGCAGCGCGGTGTTCGCGCCGACACCGCAGCTTGGTTTGATCGTCATTGATGAAGAACACGAAACGACATTCAAGCAAGACAGCACCCCGCGTTACCACGCCAGAGAAGTCGCACGGAAGCGAGCGATGTTGGCGAAGATTCCATTGGTTCTTGGTACGGCAACACCGACTCTTGAATCGTGGTGGCGAGCCAAGCAGCATCTCGACACGCTGGTCTCAATGCCACGTCGTGTTCAGGCTTTGCCGCTGCCGCCCGTCACCATCGTGGACACGCGCAACGACCCACGTATTCGCAAAGGCGGCGCGATTGGTCGAGTTCTTCACAATACGATTGGGCAGGCCTTGGCGGATAAAGGCCAGGTCATTTTGTTCCTGAACCTGCGCGGGTTCTCGCCGACGGTGTGGTGCATTAGTTGCGGCGAAGGCATTAAGTGCCCAGAGTGTGATGTGACGCTCAACTGGCACAAAGACCGCAACGAAGTTGTCTGTCATTTGTGTGAATATTCTGCCCCACCGCCTCGCCAGTGCCCGACCTGCGAATCGGTCGGCGTGCGCTACTTTGGGATTGGAACACAAAAGCTGGAACAAGAAGTGTCGACACTGTTTCGCGCGGCGAAAGTGTTGCGGATGGACAGCGATTCCATGCGGAAACCCGGCAGCCACGACAAGGCTCTCACTGCTTTCCGCGAAGGTGAAGTCAACGTTTTGCTAGGCACGCAAATGATCGCCAAGGGGCTCGACTTCCCAAACGTCACCTTGGTCGGCGTGATCGATGCAGACACCATTCTTCACCAACCCGACCTTCGCGCAACAGAACGAACCTTCCAGCTTCTCGCACAAGTTTCGGGTCGAACGGGCCGCAGTGAACGTGGTGGACGAGTTCTCGTTCAAACATCCAGTCCTGCTGAACCAGCCGTCATTCATGCATCCAACCACGACTACATCAGCTTCGCGACAGAAGAACTGGAACATCGTCGCGACGGGTTGGCCCCACCATTCTCCCACCTCGCGCGAGTTATCTTCCGTGGAGAGAAAGAACACGAAGTCCGCACCTACGCACGTCAGTTTACCGAGGCCATCCGGGAGATAACCAAAGAACTGAAGATTCCCGTTCGCGTTCTCGGCCCCGCCCCTGCACCAATCGCTCGTGTCCGAGCCCACTATCGATACCACCTGCAGATGTCGGCGGTCGAGATGGGTGTGCTGCAATCGCTGTGGCGACTAGCGGTTTCAAAGCTACCCAAAGCCTCCGGTGTCGAATTCGCCGTCGATGTCGACCCAGTCAACATGCGATGAAGGTTGAGTCGGCAATCGATCGTTCCGCAACGCCCTGCTATCGCTGGCTGGTTCGGAACGAGTGGCCAGAACCTATTCTGGCTTCATCTCACTGACTCGCATCAGAACTACCAGGTTTGCAAAACACAGCAGAAAGGTGATTGGAGCCCCTATGAGGGCTTCAACCAGCCTCCCGTTTAGCAAGGCACCAATCCCCCCGATTATTAGGGCAAGACAGCCAATGCCGGCCGCAATTTGTCCGGCGACCAAGGCTGCACTGGCCAGCTTACCGTAAGCCAAGGAGTCAGCTTCCGAAGTTCGCAAAAGCTTTGGATAGGAATACTGGCAGCTTGTGCACTCCACTGCGTTCGCCGGCATTTCGGCACTGCAATTCGGACAGAATGCCATCGGATAGACTCCGTGTGAGAAAAACAATGAGACTACCGACGTATCCGTCGTGCGCAACGAATTGTCAAGTGCCATGGCGACCGCCGGGATAGCTGCGGGCCACCCGGAGCCTACTTCAGTAGATCCGTAGCATACTGCTTTACGGCATTGAATCGTGGTTGCCATTTGCTTTCGGCGATTCTCTTAAGCAACGGCTCTGCTTCCGGTTCTCGACCATTGGTTCGAAGCAAATTGGAATGTTCCCACAGAATTTCGGGATTCGTTTGTTCGAACTCGAACGCTCGGCGATAAGCCATGGCGGCCTTGTCGATCGATTTCTGCCGTCCAAGTTCGGAACCCAGTGAACGCCACGACTTTGAACCGGGTTGAGTCCCGACCGGTGTGGTTACGTAGTCGCAGGCAAGATCGCTTTCGCCAAGTTTGTTTAGGCTTCGTGTTGCCAACTGACAAACCCGCGTCTCCTCGTCTTCCATAGTACGCCACTGATCAGCCGCGC
>JBGCDN010000472.1:0-7348 GCA_045105495.1 Planctomycetaceae bacterium | reverse complement strand
CAGAAGCAGGCTTAGCAGCATTCTCCTGACTTCTATCGAACCACCAGAACATCCCGGCGATTGTCAGCACAAAAATGGGCATGGCTAACTTGCGGGAGAGCGACGCGCGATCTTCAGCGTTCCACTTGGCGGGCTCCGACTCACTCATTCTGCCCACAGGTCTTTCAGTTGTTGACGAACAGCGGACGCATCTTCGGGATTGCTCTCGTTCGCCTCTCGTTCGTACTGGGCGACCATCGCGACTCGCCGTTCGCATTCCTTCTGAATCTTGCGCGGTAGGAACCTGGTGAGTTGTGAGTAGCTGTGTGCGTCGCGTTTGCGGCCCGGGAAGTAGTAGCGTTCCGGATGCGTCACAACCAACCGATTCTTCGCGCGGGTGAGGGCGACGTAAAACAGTCGGCGTTCTTCCTCAATCTCGGCAGGCCGGCGTGTAGCCATGTCAGACGGAATGTTGCCATCGGCCGCATGAATGACAAACACAGTGTCCCACTCCAACCCTTTGGCCGAATGAATTGTGCTGAGAATCAAGTAGTCATCATCCAGTGACGCGTCGTTCGAAAAGTCCTGCGTTGACGATGGCGGATCGAGTGCCATCTCTGTCAGAAAGGTCAGTCGATCTTCGTAGCGAGCCGAAACGAATTCCAGCTGACGAATATCGTTGAGCCGTGATTCGGCGTGGTCGTATCGGCTCTCCAAAAGTGGTTCATAGAACTTACGGATGGCAGAAATATCGTTTTGCAAATTTGATTCGTGATCTCGCGTGTTAGCAAGACCGACCATCAATTTGGTTGCTTTCTCAAACGCGTCTTTGTCCAGCCCCGCCGTACTGAACCCGCTCCACGAATCAAAATGGCCACCCGCTTCGCGAAGGCGGTTCATTAATTGCATCGCCTTCTTGCGACCAATGCCCGGGATGAGAACCAGAACACGCATTCCAGCGACAATATCAGTTGGGTTTTCAGCCAGTCGCAGAAACGACGTAAGGTCTTTCACGTGCGCCGTTTCGACGAACTTCAGCCCGCCGTACTTGTGGAACGGAATGTTGCGATGCGTTAGTTCCAATTCGAGCGCCAGACTATGGTGCGAGGCCCGGAACAGAATTGCTTGTTCTCGCAACTGAATCCCGCGTTCGCGCTGGTTCAAAATTTCGTCGATAATGAAATCGGTCTGGTCGTTCTCATCAGCACACGTGATGAGCTGCGGCTTTTCACCACCTTCTCTCGCGCTCCACAGGTCTTTGCGGTGACGTTCGGCAGACTCGGCAATGACCAGATTGGTAACGGTGAGAATCGGCTGTGAACTGCGGTAGTTCTGTTCCAGCCGAATGACTTCTGTGTTTTCGAACTGTTGTGGGAAGTCCAGAATGTTGCGAATCGTGGCTGCTCGGAACGAGTAAATCGACTGAGCATCGTCACCTACGACCGTCACACCGCGACCATTCGGGCTGAACGCTTTCAGGATGTCCGCCTGCAGAACATTGGTGTCCTGATACTCATCGACGAGAACGCAATCAAACTGTTCCCGCAGCTTCTTCCCGGCACGCTCATCCTGAACGAGAGCTCGCCAGAAGAGCAGCAAGTCGTCGTAATCCAGTACGTTGTTGGCCTGCTTACGATCGACGTATTTCTTGAACAGATCTCGCAGCGATGCTTCGTGTTCGAACACCCAAGGAAACCATGCCTCGATCACTTCGCTGGCCTTACGCTGCGTGTTGACCGACCGACTGTAGATGTCCAGACACGTTCCCTTCAAAGGGAACCGGGTTGCTGAATCGGGGAGCTCAAGTTCAGATCGCACAACGTTAAGCAGATCTTCGCTGTCGCTGCGATCGAGGATGGTGAACTCTGGTCGCAAGCCAATCAGCGGCCCATGTTCTCGGAGCATTCTCGTCGCGACAGCGTGAAACGTTCCGCTCACTACGCCTCGTGTCGCAGTTCGCTTCCCGGGCTTCGGAGAATCCAATTCCGCCTGAGCGAGCCGATACAAAATCGCATCGACGCGCCGCATCATTTCAGCGGCGGCTCGGCGAGTAAACGTAAGCAGCAGTATGCGGCGCGGATCGGTTCCGTTCACAATCAGGCTGGCGACGCGATGTGCCAGCGTTGTCGTCTTTCCCGTCCCCGCGCCAGCAACAATCAGAAGCGGGTCGGAACCATGCGTTGCGGCGGACCGCTGCTGATCGTTGAGTTCACTCAGGATTGTGTCGAGTGTTGATGCCATGCCCGAATGATAGCCAACGAAGCCTTCCGCTTCACCGGGTGCCGCAACAAGGCCCGGACAGCGCTTTTTACGCGTCCCTGGCGAGCGATGAGCCGCTCTGACCACTTGAAAGCCGCGACGCAATTCGCCATAGACTGAACTATGGCCAAACCGAAACCAACAATTCAAATTGATTCCTACGGTATCTACCGCAATTGGGACTCAGAATCCAAAGAGCTACCGCGCGTGTCTGAATTCACGACGCGTGTACCGGCGATCGTTGGTATCGAATTTGGCTTTGTCGTTCACATCGCTAAAGCAAAGAATCAGAAACTATTCTACTGCATCGATCACCCCGGTATTCTCGATGCAGACGGAAATCGCCGCGCGCCGTTTGATGGAATGGTTTATGTGAAGACCAACGATTGGCAGTTTTACCTCGGCGACACCATCTGGGAGCCGATCCAAGACAAGCTGGGACCGTGGCACATGTGGTTGAAGATGGGAGACGAGGTTGTCGCCGAAAAGACGTTTGAGTTGTTCGAAGAGTAATGGAACCAACTCGCATTACAGATTTGAGCGACCGTCGGCTCGATCCATTTCGCAGCTTGCGCAAGAACAATGCTACGCGTGATAGAAGGCTGTTCGTTGCGGAAGGAACAACCGTCGTCCAGCGACTGTTCGAGAGTCGGTTTGAATGTGAATTGGTTCTTGTAAGCGACAAGAAGTGGGACGGGTTTTGTTCCGGCATTCCTGAGGGTGTTCCCGTTCTCCGAATTGCACACTCGCTGATTTGCGAACTGGTCGGCTACAAATTCCACAAAGGCGTTCTTGCATGCGGTCGACGACAAACCAGTCCGGACCTTGCAGCCTTGATTGAAAACGGTGGCGATCGGCAGATCTTCATCGTCGCCCCGCATGTCATTGACCCGGAGAATATCGGAGTCCTCATTCGCATCGGCGCCGCGTTTGGCGTGACAGCAGTGGTGCTCGGAGAAGGTTGCGCTGACGCGTTTTCTCGACGAGTACTTCGGGTCTCGATGGCGAATGGGTTGTTCACGCCAATCGTTGTTGCCAACGACATGGGAACAGTGTTTGAGCTCTTAAGAACCCACGACGTGCGAACGTTCGCAACACTGCTCGACCCGAGCGCCACAACACTCGAAACAATTGAACCACCGAAACGGTCCGCACTGGTGTTCGGAAACGAAACTCACGGACTATCGGACGAAGTTCTGAACTTCTGTGACGACCGAATCACCATCCCAATGCAGGGTGGAACCGATTCACTGAACGTTGCGGTCGCCGCCGGAATCTTCCTGTTTCATTTCAGGAATCGAGCCGCGGAATAAAGAAGTGGCGGCGGGACTTGCACGGCTGTCGTCTATGCGAGTGTCGCGGCCGAGGTTTCTGGAACCATTGCTTCGTCATGAGCAGGTTTGTTGAGAACAACCCAAAGGTACCCCGTGACGAATTCGCGAATCCAGGGAGTCTTTAAGAAGATCTTCGTCCAGGCAGCGTACTTCGATCCAAACGGCTGCGGATGCATGTCGTAGTCCAGCGAACTTTGTCGAAACACGCGTTCAAAGTCCGTGACCAGGAACTTGTTCAAGTAACTGGTTGGGATTGATTCGTATTCGTACTTGTTCTGCAACCGCTCACCGTTCTCATCGAAGTCGTGCATGTTGGGCACGTACCAATCTGAGTGATAAACGCGACGGCACGTTCGCAGAACTGTTCGCTCTGAAAAGAAAACATGCGCCCAGGGGACTGGCATGGTGGACCACAGGTGCGGGGCGAATGGGTGCTTCCAACCCCAGGTTCCAATCAACATTTTTCCGCCAGGTCTGAGAACGCGGTGCACCTCTTCCAGAATTGGCTGTGGATGCTCAACATGTTCGAACACGTCGTAGCACAGAATCGTGTCGACACTGTTGTCGTCCAGCGGCAGCTTCTCCACAGTTCCAACATGGAACTCACACTTTTCAGAACCTCGCTGTTCTCTGGCCGTTGCGACTGCATCTTCATCAATGTCCACACCGTAGACATGACTGGCTCCTGCTGAGAGATACCCAACAGAAATCGCTCCGTCGTAGCAGCCCAGGTCCAGGACGACCTTGTCCTTAATCGGAACATCAAACCGAGCAGCGGCATCAATCACAGTTTGCGACTGTTCGCTCCGATAGTCAGCATAGGTGTTGTCGTTCTCAAGGGCTGACTTCATTTCCTCTGAATGCCCTGCTTCGCTTGACGACATCAAGCGAACAAGTCTGTAGAGAATCTGTTCAGACAACCACATGGTCAGTTTCCGACGAATATCTGGCTTCAGCAATCGCTGATGTGCAATGGCGTCAGCCACACCTGGAACGGAGGCGATCTGGAATAAATCGCCTGTTGAAGGGTTCCCCCGGTAAGCAATCGCGTCCACCGATTTCAACAATTTATGGGGACTACGGTGAGTTGCCGAGACAACGGCGCAGAGATGATGCGAAAAAGCATCGTCCATACGGCCTCGTGCTGTCTGCGGTCAGAACATGCTTAGTTCTTAGACTTAAATCCTGGTTCCTGGATTCGAAGCGGTTCCGTAAGCGTGTTGCCGGCGTCAACAAAACCGCTTCCAAACTGGTTCTGAAGAGGCCCTACCAAAACGTTGTTCGTGATAATCACGCGAGGGTATTCTCCCTGCTTCCGCTTGCGATTCAGGCGACACGATCGACCGGAACTCTGCAGAATGTTGTTCGAGATCACAGCATTTTCAGGGGCACCTTTCCACCAGGAGAGAATCACGCCTGTCTTTCCGCCGCGAATAATGTTGTTCGTAACGATCACATCGCTGGCAACTGCATCGACAAACGTGGTCTTGTGTCCGCGTCCGAGGTCGCCCATGCAGCCTGACACAAGTACGCGATGAGCGTGCAGGAACTTGTTGCCGGGATGCACAACCGATGAATCTCCCGCGTTTGTTCCGATATTGTTGAACGTGCAGTTTAGCCACCGCGAATCGTTACCCAGAATCGTCACGAAACCGCGGCCGGCCTCGTTTTGGACGGTCACCCGTTCGACGGTAAAGAAGTCGCCGCGGAGCTTCACAATCTTGTCGCGATCGCAGACTCGCGGAGAGAACCGAGAGTTCCCATCGAAGGTGAAGTCCTTGAACGTCCAGTGGTCATGTTCATCCGTGACGTTCATTAACCATCGATCTTCTTTGCCGAAGTACCGTTGATGGAACTGGATCACCGTTCGCGGCCCAACACCTTGAATCGTAATGTTGTCGGTTCCAGCCGGGTCACACGGCCGAGCCACAATGTAGGTGCCAGCTTCCAACTGAACCGTGCCACCGTTGGGCAGTTGCCGAAGTGCCGCCGTGAGAGCTGTCGAGAATTCCTGACCATCTGCAGGGATTCGAACCGTCTGCCCCAAACTGGCTGCACTGGTTGTCAGTAGACAGAAGAGAACCGCATAAATCTTCACGTGAATCCACTCCTTTGTGATCCTACGAAAGCTGCAAAGCGCTGTGTCGAATGTCTCAACGGCTGGAACCGTCACAATCATCAAGGCGTTGCCAATTGTCACCACAACATCGCAAAACGTAACTATCCCGACGCATTTGCGACCTAAGTTTTGCCGCGGGCAGACTATCAGATATCGCGGGACTGAAGCTATGTTCGATTTTGTAGAGGCGGGTCAGCGGAAACGCGTCGAAGCGATTTTGGCGGGACGCATTAATGAATCTTGTTTGCAGGAACTCTGTGGACAGGACGCCAGAGGCAAGCAGCGATCGGCATGCATTCAGGTTGTCTGCATGGTTCCAGAGGGCGACGAAGGCTGGGACTTTACGAGCGTTACGCCCGTGGTCAGCCGCGACATCAGCCTCAGCGGGTTGTCTATTTTGCACCGCGAACCGGTCGAAGGACCGATCCTGTTGGAAGCACCCAGCGTAACTGGTAGTCGGTTTGTTCGCTGCGAGGTCCAGCACTGCCGAGACCTTGGCCACGGCTACTTCCATATCGGCCTGAGTGCGAAAGAAGTTGTGAACATCGAAGCCATCGATCGGAACAGAATTGAGCGACGGCTTGCAGAGTTCGCAGAGGAAGCAGCTGCCACAACAATCGTCTAACGGAACGCCTGCCGCTGGTGTAGACGGTCGAGCGTCGGCAGACCTTCCTCTCCGAGAGACGAACTCGCGGCGAAAGACCTCACGGACGCAGGTCCAAACATCGCCGCCGCACCCCGATGCAACTGGAAGTTGCCCTAGCCTTGGAGGCGTTGGGCTACTTGTCGGCGAGTGAGACTGCGCCGGATGGTGAAGAGTGCTGTCAGGCCGACTTTGGGGAACAGCATCCGTGACCAGATGCCCTTCAGCCCGCCATGGTGTTCGTACTCGATGTGTTCGTGCACTTCTGTTTTGTTCGCATCGATCTGATTGAAGCGATGCGTGTGTGCCCAGTACTTCATGGGGCCTTCGACCTGAGTATCTGTAAAGCCGATTTCACTGACGTTCGAGTGTTCGGCTTTCCAATAGACGGGTACGGGACCCATCCACATTGTGAACTCACCGATGGACCCTTCCGCTAGTGGGTCGAAGCGGTGGACCTTCATGATCATGAGCGGTGGCGTGAGTGCTTTCAGGATGCCCGGTTCGAAATGGAACGCGGAAACCGCGGCCACGGGTGCATCGACGGTGAAGCGGTAGTCGAATGTCTGCATCGTGACCTGAGCTCGCTAGGGTTTCAAAAGGTTTGGAAACGTCAGGAACAGACCGCTGACAAATATGAAGGTCCCGATTGCCACGTGCATGATTCGATTGGACTCACGCCCAAAGATGGAAACATGAAACCGGGAGTTGGGAGCCTTCCGAATCCAGTCCGCATCACAAAGTGCGCCGATGACGGTCACCGGCCCAACGACCAATAGTGCGATGTGGACGATCGTTTCCAGAGTACTATCCCGTATCGGATTAACCGTTCTGAGGACTCTGCGCTAACATACTGATCGCGTTGCGCGGGGTTCAGATCTTCAGGCGGCCTTTGCTGTCACCAATGTGGTCGAGCTTTGCACCGACGCGGTCTGCCATGCTGAGGAACAGATCGTTGAGCGGAGTTTCCTTCGGGAACACCATGTGCCGACCAGTGGAAATGGTTCCGCCACC
>JBGCDN010000471.1:0-5172 GCA_045105495.1 Planctomycetaceae bacterium | reverse complement strand
GGAAAATCAGTTCCCCAACCCTGCTCGCATCATGCGAGGGCTGACTTCGAAGTTTGACTTTGCGATCTCTTTGAACCTCGATTCTGTTCCGCCAGCCATGCGAAAACTGGCTCTTGGTTTCATCTCAGCACAAGCGAACGCGGACCTACAACAACGTGACGACGAACCAGACGGCGTCTACAAGATGCGACGAGCCCAACAGGAACGCGGTCTCGAAGCCATCACACAGATTCTCGAACAGCTGGAACGTCTGGTAATTGGTATCGACGTCGACAAGGAGAACTCTCAAGCCGCATTGGAGATCGTCTTCGACGCACAGGAAGACAGTCAGCTTGCGAAGGATATGAAGCAGGTCAACAAGAAGCGGAGTCACTTTGAACGATTGGTTCAGGAAGAAGCTCCACTTTCATTTTCCATGTCGGCTCCGATCATTGAACGCGACCAGCAGCAGTATCGAGAGATGTTGGATGGGCTGGAACTCTGGCTTCCAACTGTGCTCAACAAAGGTAGTGACGAGACGACATTGAATCCCGCAATCACTGCGGGCATCCAGGCACTGCGTGACACTGTCGCCGAAGCCCACACTGACATGTTTCTGCAGTTCTACGGTGCACCGGGTTCATTCTCGATTGTTGGCGGAGGACGCGTTGTTGGTGGTCAGAAAATTAACGCCGGCGTGAAAGAAGTGTTGATGCAGTTCTCTGACGACATCAACAACGAAGTTGGTGAAATTGACTTCGACCACGAAACATACAAAGACGTGGTTTTCCATCGCATGGTCGCCCGGGATGCAGACGACGCAGCACGTGTATTCGGCGATGAGATCGGTATCTACCTTGGTGTTGGCAGACGCACCGCTTGGTTGGCTGTCGGCGGTTCAGACGCGCTCGATAAGACCAAAGAGTTGATCGATTTGCTGGCTGAACCGAAAGACGGGAACCGCACCCGAGTACGGCGCGGTCCGTTTCAGTTGGTCGTCAACGCGAAGCAATGGCTTGGTTTAGACGACGACGGAGAAGGCGTTCAATTCGATGCGTTTGAAGACGGTGGCGACCGAATGACAATTGATATTCGACCAACCGAATCGGGCATGCGAGTTCGAGCTCAGGTCGATGAAGGCTACCTGCGTCTCATCGGTATGGCTGCTGGACAACGCTACGACCGTCGCAATGAACGCCGGGCTCGTCGTGGAAATAGAGGCGGCCAGCCTTCCGGTTCTCGCGACTAAAGCGGGCAACTTATTAACCACGAGAAAGGCACGAAAAGAGAGCTTCTTTTCGTGCCTTCTTGCGTTTCTTGTGGGCATTCACAATTTCAGCATCCGGGGCCGCCAGGCACTACGCAATGGCCGAGATGATCTCGATCGCTCGGCCGCCGGTAGGTTTGATTACGATCTGGCGCTGTTCGATGTCGATGGCGGTGATCGAAAGTTTTACCGTTCTAGCAGGAAGCAGTTCTTCAATACGCTCCGGCCATTCGATCAGGCACACGCCATCGCCTTCGAGTAGTTCAATCCCGCCGATGTCTTCGAACTCAGCCGGATCACTAAGTCGATACGTGTCGAAATGGTACACCGGAATGGTGCCGGCGTACTGCTGCAGCAAGACAAAGGTCGGGCTGTTCACGATATCCGGGTCAACGCCAAGTCCGGCCGCAATGCCTTTGGACAGGTGGGTTTTTCCAGCACCGAGATCGCCCGATAAGGCCAGCACATCGGTTGAGACCAATTGCTCGGCCAGTTTCGAACCGAACGCAATGGTGGATTCGATGCTGTTCGAAACAAAGACGTGTCCACCCATCAGCTTTGCGATCGTTTCCAGGCGATGATGTCGTCCAAAATCTCGCCGAGCGTCGAGGTCGGTTTGGTTCCGATCGCGTCTTGAAGTCGATCGACGTTTGGAACCCGCCGACGCACATCTTCGAAGTTCGCTCCGTAGGCGTCTTCATACGGCAGGTATTCGATCTTGACCGAAGGGTCGGTGCGTTCGATCACCTTTTCTGCCAGCTGCTGAATCGTCACCGGTTGATCACTGCCAATGTTGTACACGCTGCCAGCAGTGCTGGGTTCCTGCATGAGCTTGATGACACTGTCCACAATTTCTCGAACGTGTGCGAAGCAGCGGACTTGTGAACCGTCGTCGTAGACCACAACCGGGCCACCGCTTAAAGCTTGATCGACAAAACGCGGAACCACCATTCCGTAGTGACCGACCTGCCTTGGTCCGACGACATTGAAGAACCGTCCAACGGTCACGCCGAGTCCGTACTTCTTGTGGTAGGCCAAGGCCAGGAATTCATCGATGGCTTTTGAGCAACCGTAAGCCCATCGGGGTTTCGATGTCGGCCCGAAGTGCAGATCGTCTTCTTCCGACCACGCGTCTTTTGGGTTCTTTCCGTACGCTTCACTTGTTGATGCAAGGAAGAACCGTTTGACTCCGTGGACTGCCAAACGAAGCAAGGTCTCAGTTGGATAAATATTGGTCTCGATCGTCCGAACCGGATCGTCAGCCACTAGCTGCACACCGACAGCCGCAGCCATGTGGTAGACCTCTTCAATCCCCGGCACGACATCGGCCAGAGCAACCGGGTCTGTGATTGAAGCCTGACGAAACGTGAAGTTTGGGTGATCTTTTACGCCGTCCAGGTTTTCAGAGCGACCGGTTGAAAGGTCGTCCAATACCGTTACTTCGTGTCCAAGTTCGAGAAGCCGCCCGGTAAGGTGACTGCCAATGAATCCGGCACCGCCGGTAACCAGGCAGCGTGTCATATGCTTCTCCCCAACTTCGTATTTGCGGACTTCAGGTCGGTGAAGACCACGTTTTCCTAGCTTGACGCTGCCAACAGGCTGGCTCGTGCGAACGGGCACGATAACGCCTGAAATCTCCAAACCCAAGCGCCCGCAGCACTGCTTACGCTCTCGCAACGTGAAACGCGGGAAACGGTACATGGGAACCGATAGACTTTTGGGCTTTCAACCGCGAAGCTGTGCTCATTCAGATGTAAAACGGAGTTCCGAAATGCACGCAATTGCGCTTGTTGTTGGTTTGGTGGTTGCCCCGCCTGTGGCACAACCGGTGAACACCAACGTGGCGAAAACCGTGACGGTTCAATTCGAATCGGGCCCTGTCATTGTGTCGCACGGAGTCAGGCCGTATCTCGCAAGTGGGTTTCGTGTTGCGGATCGGAATGAACAGCCATTGCTGCAGATCCAAAAGCCAAGCCCGAAAAAGTCACACCAAAAGTCGGAACCTAAGAATCGTGGTGGCAAATGGATCCGGTTTCAAAGACAGGTTGAAGACAATCGCTAGCGAATCAGCCACCGCAGGCTGAACCCGTCAGAGCTAATTGAAGCCCCTGACCAAGAAGAAACTGATGTCGAGGATTGAACAATGAATGCTGCAACCGGGCCCAACTTTGAAAAGATGGACCTCATTCCCGTAATCGCTCAGGACGATGCGACCGGCGACGTCCTGATGCTGGCCTACATGAACGAAGAGGCCTGGGGCGAAACGGTAAAAACGGGCCGCGTTGTCTATTTTAGTCGAAGCCGGAACAAGCTATGGCGTAAGGGCGAGGAAAGTGGCAACGTTCAGGAGGTTAAGTCGATTTACTTCGACTGCGATGCCGATACCCTGCTGATCAAAGTGAACCAAATTGGCGGCGCGGCTTGCCATGAAGGGTACAAGAGTTGTTTCTTTCGCCGTGTTGAAAATGGAAACGTTGAAGTCGTCGGCGAGCGCGTGTTCGATCCGGCTGAAGTCTACAAGAAGTAAATCATGTCTGACCGTTTGCTGAAATTGGGTATCCCTGCCGGAAGTTTGCAGGAGTCAACGGGCGAGCTTTTTCGGAAAGCTGGCTACGACATTAAGTTCTCGTCGCGATCATATTTTCCACGGATCGACGACGACGAAATCGAATGCCTACTCATTCGCGCTCAGGAAATGGCGCGGTATGTGGATGATGGGATTCTTGACGCCGGCATCACCGGCCACGACTGGATTGTTGAGACTCAGGCCGACGTCCACGAAATCTGCGAGCTCGTGTTTTCTAAGGTAAGTCGGCGGCCGGTTCGCTGGGTGCTTTGTGTTCCTGAGAGTTCCGAAATTCAAACCGTCGAACAACTTGAAGGAAAACGGATCGCGACCGAAGCCGTTGGTTTGACAAAGAGTTTCCTCGCCAGACATGGTGTGACGGCCAACGTTGAGTTCAGTTGGGGGGCGACGGAAGTTAAGCCGCCCAAGCTGGCCGACGCGATTGTTGAAGTCACAGAGACTGGCAATTCGCTTCGAGCGAACAACCTTCGCATTATCGCCGAGGTGCTGCAGAGCACGACTCGATTCATCGCAAACAAAGATGCCTGGGCTGACGACTGGAAACGTGAGAAGCTGGAAAACATCGCTCTGATGTTGCAAAGCTGTCTAGCTGCCGAAGGCAAAGTTGGCCTGATGATGAACGCACCGCGTTCGATTCTCGATCAGGTTCTTGGCGCACTGCCGGCGCTGCAGACGCCGACCGTCTCGCAATTGTCTGATCCCGATTGGGTAGCTGTGAACACGATTCTCGAAGAGAAGGTCGTTCGCTCGCTTGTTCCGACGTTACGGAACGTCGGTGCCAAAGGCATTGTTGAATACCCAATCAGCAAGATCATTGACTGACGATAAATTCACGACAGTTATCAAGGTCGGCGGAAGCCTTTTCGATCTACCCGACCTTGCAGATCGTCTTGCCATCTTGCTGCGCCAGTTGTCAGGCGAACGAGTTGTTTTCGTCTCCGGCGGTGGAGCCGCTGCGGACACTGTTCGCGAATTGCAACCCGTGCATCAACTAAGCGATGCCGCGGCACATCGGATTGCGATGGAGTCTTTGCGTGTCGGCGAACAGCTTTTGTTTGAACTGTTGCCGAACGCAAGGTTCTTGAAGACAGCAGACGATTGCAGCACCGTCGCAATCGCGCGATCGCCAGAACTTATCGAGTCAGCTGTTTTGAACGATACGCTAAGGCCAAGGGAAGACTGGTCTTTCACCAGCGACTCCATTGCCGCCCTGATCGCTCAGATTGTCGGCGCAGAGAAACTGATTCTGCTGAAGTCCATATCCGCGCCAACGCGTGAAGAGCTGCAGTCCAGCAACAAAGTCGATGCTGCGTTCCTGCAATACGCTGAAGGATTGAAG
>JBGCDN010000470.1:0-2540 GCA_045105495.1 Planctomycetaceae bacterium | reverse complement strand
TGAGGTCTGCGAACAGCTGAAGGCAAACGCAGAGACTCGCAAGATTCCCGTCCTGATGGTGACCGCGTTGAACGAAATGGGCGACATTGAGAAGGCCATCGAAAAGGGGTGTGACGACTTCCTGAAGAAGCCCGTCAATCGGCTCGAACTGCAAACCCGCGTTCGGTCTTTGTTACGTGTTCGACACCTGCAAAACGAACGCGACCGACTGCTAGCCTACGTCGCCGAAGTCGAACGCAGCGCGAAGCAGTAGACAACGTAGCTCTGTCATTGAGTTGGCGCTGCGTATTTACCACTGATTTCAAGTCAGTCGTTTGCTGCTATCGCACGCAGGATCTTCGTCGAGCACAACGTAGGGCGGGCTTCTTGTTCGCCATCGAGCTCGCAGAGACTGGAACTGTGGTACGCTGTCTCCGAGGTCCGTCCCGATTCTCCTGAACCGGTAGGGCCACGTTCTTCCCTCATCTCTGATGAAATAAACCTATGTCGGCCGCTCCACGCGTCATCATCAAACCACGCCGTGCTCAACCATTTTTTTCTCGGCACCCATGGGTGTTCGCGGGGGCGATTCAACGCATTGAGACGGAAGAGGGAGTCACCGCGAATCCTGGCGATGAAGTTACTGTGCATTCGGCGAAGGGGGAATTCATCGGTCGCGGTTTGCTGAACCACAACAGCAACATCCGCGTTCGAATGTACTCGTGGGTCGACGAACCGTTGGACGATGTGTTTTGGACACACCAGCTTGGCGAAGCAGTTCGACTTCGTGATCGATTATTTTCTGAGTCGAAGACAGATGCTTACCGATTGATCTTCAGTGAAGCGGACGGTTTGTCTGGCCTGACGGTTGACCGATACGGTGATTGGCTGTTGGTTCAATTCACAAGCCTGGCGATGTACCAGCGACGAGACGTCATTGTTCAATTCTTGAAAGATCGCGTGCAGCCAAAGGGCATTTGGATGCGAACAGACCGCGGTGTTCTTGAAGCCGAAGGTTTGGAGCTTGAAGACGGGTTGGTTTGCGGCGAACCACCATCGCGGCCGCTGTTTATCCAGCAAAACGAATTGCAGTTTGGGGTCGACGTCAATGAGGGCCAGAAGACGGGCTTCTACCTGGATCAACGTGGAAACCGCGAAGCTGTCGCGAAGTACGTGAACGGTGGTCGAGTTCTTGACTGCTTCTGCTACACGGGTGGTTTCGCGATTGCTGCGGCGAAGTTCGGCGGTTCCAAAGATGTCGTGGGGCTCGACTCATCCGCTTCGGCCCTGGAGATTGCAACAGCGAACGCGGAGCTAAACGGCGTTCCTCAATTTTGTCGTTTTGAGAAAGCGGATGTGAAGGTCCGTTTGAAAGAGCTAAAGGAAGCTCGCGAACAGTACGACGTTGTTGTGCTCGACCCACCAAAATTGGCTCGCAGCCGAGGCGGACTCGACCGCGCGATGAAAGCTTACTTTCGGATGAATGAATCTGCGGTCAACTTGCTACCACCGGGCGGGATACTCGCGACAGCCAGTTGCTCAGGTTTGGTAAGTTCAACGCACTTCGAACAGATGCTGGGATCTGTCGCCAGAGAAACAGGACGGGGCATCAGGATTCTTGAATCGCGGAGCCAGCCATCTGATCATCCGGTGTCTGTGAGTTGCCCGGAATCACGATATTTGAAATTGCTCATCTGTGAAGTCTCATAGCGGGCGCGTCCTCCACTGCGTGAGCCTTCGACGATGGGGCAATGGTCTGTGGACGCCGCTGACTTGACGATGGTGAGGTCGCGGCATTCGCACTACACATTATACTGTAGTGAACGAGGCGACGAGTCCCGCTGTTGCCGGATTCGAGACTCGTGGCCTCTTCCCATGCGGATCCATCTCATAGCGCATGAAAAACGCCTTCACACAAGCGAAGGCGTTCGGCGAATTGTTGCACGGCTGTGGTTACTTCTTAACCAGTGCGTCGCGAATCTCAACCAGCAAGTCGTTGTCGCTTGGGCCAGATGGTGCTGCTTCCTTTTCCATACCCATGGCTTTCTTCGCATTGTTCACTGACTTAACGATCATGAAGATCACAAAGGCCAGAATCAGGAAGTTGATAAATGCTGTGATGAACGCGCCGTAGTTCAGGTTCAGCGGCTCAACAAGCATGATGGCTTCACCAGCCGCGTCGAGAACAGGCTTCCCGGCATCATCCAATTTCGCGACTTCTCGGCTACCGATTGGGTAAGAGAGTGCTCCAAAGTCCTGCCCCCCGGTGAACAAGCCAACGATTGGGTTAATCAGGTTTGAAACCATCGAATTAACGACGCCACCAACCGCACCACCCATCACGATACCGACGGCCATGTCGACCATGTTGCCTTTGAGCGCGAACTCCTTGAACTCTGAAATCATTCCCATGTTGTTTCTCCTTAGTGACTGGCCCAGAACCTATCGAATGCCCGCTCATTCCAGAAAGCTACGGAGCCGGTTGGTATCTGTCAAATAAGGAAGCATTCCGGCAGTTGGCATGATAAAGCTGGTAAGTGGGGTGGCTGCCTGACTGAGTG
>JBGCDN010000469.1:0-4284 GCA_045105495.1 Planctomycetaceae bacterium | reverse complement strand
CGATCTTTGATTGACCTTGGTTGGCAGGTTCGAGCCGACGGCCAAACTGTACAGCAGGCGGGCAAGGTTAAGTTCAAAGTCAAGTCGGACATCGATTGGTTCGACCTCGAAGCTCAGGTCGACTTCGACGGGCATAGCGTGGCCTTTCCAACTTTGTTGGCAGCCCTGAAGCGTGGTGACACAACAGTTCGGCTGGATGATGGTTCGCTGGGCATCATGCCTGAAGAATGGCTGGCTCAGTTTGGCCTGCTGTCTGGATTGGGCACAAAGAATGAAGAAGGCCTTCGGTTCTCAAACAACCAAGCAGCAATCCTCGACGCATTGCTGGCGGCCGAAGAAAACGTCGATTACGACGATCGATTCAAGAGTCTAAGCGACCAGTTACGTGGCTTTGACGGTGTCGAGCTTCGCCGCGAACCACACGGCTTCGACGGCGAATTGCGCGACTACCAGAAGATGGGGCTTGGCTGGCTGCATTTCTTGAAGGACTTCCGGTTCGGCGGTTGTCTGGCCGACGACATGGGCTTGGGTAAGACGGTTCAGGTTCTGGCCATGTTGTCCGAGTACCACATGGCTGATTCAACGCTGCCGCCTACTTTGATTGTTGTGCCGCGATCGTTGATGTTTAACTGGTCGCAGGAATGCGAACGGTTCACTCCGCATCTCACCGTGATGGAATACACCGGAGCCGATCGCGAAGAACTGCGACCATTGTTCCAGAAGCACAATCTGGTTCTCACAACCTACGGCACGCTACGACGCGACGCTGTAGAGCTACGAGAAATGGACTTTAGCTACATAGTGCTGGACGAAGCTCAGACGATTAAGAACCCAGCTTCGCAGGTTGCCAGGGCATCCCGACTGCTAAAAGCCAGTCACCGCATTGCACTGAGCGGTACGCCGATTGAAAACAGCCTTGGCGACTTGTGGTCGATCTTCGAATTCCTGAACCCCGGCATGCTCGGGCGAAGCAAGGCATTCCGAGATCACACGTCCAACCCTGAAGACACCAGCTCGCGAGCCATGCTGTCACGCGGGCTTCGACCGTTTATTCTTCGTCGATCAAAGCAACAGGTTGCGGCCGAACTGCCAGAGAAGCTGGAAGAAACAATCTACTGCGAGATGGAAGCAGATCAACGCAAGCTGTACGACGAGCTTCGAGTTCACTACCGCGATTCGCTACTTGGTGTGATTGAAAAAGACGGCATCAATAAGTCTCGAATGCACGTGCTGGAAGCCCTGTTGCGATTGCGTCAGGCGGCTTGCCACCCGGCATTGCTTGATAAGCATGGTGAAGCAGAAGCGAGTGCCAAGCTGGATTACCTTTGTCCTCGGCTGGAAGAGCTCATTGCTGAAGGCCACAAGGCCCTGGTGTTCTCGCAGTTCACTTCAATGCTAAGCCTCGTCCGAACGCGTCTGGACGACCTTGGTATGCAGTACGAATACCTCGATGGTCGAACTCGCAATCGCAAGGACTGCGTGAACCGGTTCCAAACAGACGATGACTGTTCGGTATTCCTGATCAGTCTTAAAGCGGGTGGTTTGGGCCTGAACCTAACTGCAGCCGACTACGTCTTCCTGCTTGACCCGTGGTGGAACCCTGCCGTGGAAGCCCAGGCGGTTGACCGAGCTCACCGTGTGGGCCAGCAGCGACCAGTCTTCGCATATCGATTGATTTGCCGAGACACTGTCGAAGAGAAAATCGCACAGCTTCAGAAGAAGAAACGCGAACTGGCGGATGCCATTCGGGAAGCCGACAACTCAGGCATCCTCAAAGATCTATCGGTCTAAGACCTGGAGATGTTGCTGTCGTAAGCGAGCTTAGAACGAGCGCGTTCGAGGCCCGTGTTTCTTTCGATCAACTTCCGAGGAAGCACTCGGCTACTGAGGAAGCACAACGGCTGTCTCTGCGCCTTCTAGTAGAACGTGGTCGACGTTGCGTTCGATATCGCTAAGCGTTGTCTTCTCGACGGATGACCATGAGATTTCAACAGACTTAACTTCTTCGTCCTTCCCGAGGCCGAACACGATCTGCCGCTGATTCGAACACTGAAACCCGTCGCCAGCAGTCAGCTGTCGAGTCAACGTTCGGCTGTCGGTCGTGAGAGTCGCAATCGTCCCAACCGCGTCTCGAGAGGCAGTAGTTCCCACCAGCTGCAGACGAATCGAATCGCCGAATTCATCGGTTGTATTTGTCAGTAGCGATTGGGTATCGCCACGTTCCGTCACGACAAGGTCGGGAAGCCCATCTCGGTTCCAGTCGAATCGAGTGGCCGCTCGAGCGAGTCGCTCTTCGCGAAAGAATCGTCCAGTACGCCCAGCGGCCTTCAAGAACCGACCGTCACCCAGGTTGTGTACGTATAGAGGCAGTTGTCGAGATTTAGGACCACCTGCGATTTCTTCATGACCTCCGTTCGCAATGAACAGGTCAAGAGTTCCGTCCAGGTTTCCATCGAGAAACTGTGCTCCCCAACTGGTTTCGAAGTAGATGAGTTCTCGAAGTCCGCTTCCCGAGATCTGATCAGCGAATTTCCCGGATTCATCCTGCACGAACAAGCTGTTGTGCTCTGCGGTCGTGTTGGTAACAAACAGATCCAGAGTCCCATCGTTGTCGATATCGCCAGCCGCGATTCCATGACCAAACCCGGGCTTTCCTGTGGCTCCCAGAGCGGCTCCACGCTGAAGACTCTGCTCCAGTACCTCATCACCGAGAGACAGCAATGTGTTTTGCGTACCATCGTTGTTGAAGTAGAGAGACGGCTTACCAGTCGCATCACGGAAGTAAATCAGGCTGGTGCTTTTCTCGGACTGAGCGATCCCAGACTCTGAATCAATGCGAAACGAACCATTGCCGTCGCCGATAAGAACCTGGTCCGGAGTTGGTTGAAAAACAACCGGCGAACACAGCATGTTTTGGTTATCCATGGCCGGTGTCGTTCGTGTAAATACGTCGTCGCCACTCAGGTAGTTCAACGCATAGATGTCTGGAATCGTGTCGCCGTTGAGGTCGGCAATGATGGCTCCAATCGTCCACGAGTCGCCTGCCAACTCTCCAGGCAATTCCACTGGAGTGAAGGTTCCATCTCCGTTGTTGTGAAAGAGTGTATTCGGGCCAATGTTGGCGACGAAGACGTCATCAAAACCGTCGCCATCAACATCACCAATCGCCGCGCTTTGGCTGAATTTCGTGTCGCCGAAGAGCGCATCTGCCGGGATCTCTTCAAACGACTCGCCGCCCATGTTGCGGTAAATCGCATCTCTAAACGAAGTCTGCTTCGCCTTCACCGGCCAACTTGCCCCTTGTGGGAAATAGATGTCTGGCCAGCCGTCGCGATCGAAATCAAGGATACTCGCACCGCCGCCACTCGATTCAAACATCCGGGCAGCTTGAGATTTGCTGTTATTGAATCTGAATTCGATACCCGACTTGCCCGCTTCTTCGCGAAAACTTACGGAGTTGAGAGCCTCAGAAACCGCTGGAGGTTCCGGGCGGTTCGCGATCAAGTAGTCGCCGGTCGAAGGCACCTCCCAGTCGGAAAGATCAATGTCATTCGCCGGGTTTTCCTTCGCCAAAATGAATGGCGGCTCCGCGCGGAGTTTGGGGGAGAGCTTTTCTAGTTCCAAAGTCGCCCAACCACGTTCGCTCGGCAGAGCTGTCGCAGCGATGCACCAACCAGCAGCTTCCCAAATGCGACCGAATCCCAACATCTTTTCTACGACCGCCTTCATATTCTCAGGGGCCAGCGGACCTGCGTTCGCAGCTAAACCGACCAAACTGTGAAGGTCTCGGGAGTACTTTTGGAATATGAGCCCCTGCTCCTGATAGCCATCGATCTCGCCCAGCGTATGCCCAAGTTTGAACGCACATTCGGGATGCAGAGAATCGGCTTTCAGTCCTTCCCAAAAACAGCGAGCTGCAGCTTTCTTGAAACCGTTTTGAAGACACAAGTCGCCGCGGGTCAACCAGACATCTCCGTTCTCGCCTGCGTTCTCTGGCAGCTTGGCATCCCATTCCACAAGCTGCTCCGTTGTCCCAAATCTGGACAGAACCCGGCCGAGCAATCCATGGGCGGTGAGAATCTCCGGATGCTGCTCGGTAATTTGAGCCAGCAGAGTTCCAGCTTCAAAGACGTTGGTATTCGTCAGCATATTTCTTGCTCGACCAAGCAACGGCAGTGGATCTTCATCCATCGCCTTCAGGCAGCTCTCAATGAACTCGTTGTCGTTGTTGCCGACGTGCGAGTAGTGCGGAGCAACCAGGACCAACAGCTGCTTAAGATCGAA
>JBGCDN010000468.1:0-5506 GCA_045105495.1 Planctomycetaceae bacterium | reverse complement strand
CACGATTCCCTGCTTCGCGAGGTGATCGCAGTGCGGATAGAACTGCTTTGGGGTTCCGTTTACCCAACCACCGCAAAAAAAGAAGACAATGGCTCCCCGCTTGTCCGTTGGTTTGTGACCCTGCGGTTCAAAGACCTGCAGCTTCAGTTCTACCCCGTCAACGTTCTTGTAGACGATCGCCCGTGTCGGTGTTGGCTGGGGCGGCTTTACGCTGACAGACGGTTTGTCTTGGAATGCTTCGACTGGAACACAGCAAAGGAAGGCGAGTAGCAATGCAGACACGGGCAATCTCCGGAAGGACTGATGCCGTCGCATTGTACAGAATCGATACGGCGTGCGGTGATGGTCTGCCGCAAAACTATTGCTGGGGTTTCTCCGCCTTCGGCTTCAACATCGCCCGAGCTTCTTTGCCGAACGGAGTGTTTGGATAACGAATTCCGGTGTCGCGGTATGTTGCTTCCGCTTCTGCGAACCGACCCGCTTCCTGCAGCGACTTGGCAGCCGCCAGACTTGCTTCCGCCGTTAGAAAGTGGTCGTCCGAATGCACAAGCGGCAACCACAGAAACGCAATCGCAGCGCGCTCGTGTTCAAGTCTCGCTTCGTAAGCTCGGCCCAGTAAGAACCAGGCCCCGGCTCGCTCTGATGGTTTCATCGAACGCAATCGGCCACGCCATGCTTTCAGTTCTGCATCGCTAACTCGACGAGAATCCACCAGTCGGGTTCGCCATTGTTGAACGCGGGCCAGATCGATGACTGCTGGCCGTCCGCTCTTAGCAATTTGTTCCAGAGCCCGCGTTGCCTCACGACGTGTTGATGGATCGGACATCAAAATACTCGCCGCAATGAGCCGCGCTGAGTAATTCGGTGAAGCAAGCCATTCGCGAGCCTTCCGCTGGGCTGCTGGAATGGTCGATTGGTTTGACCACCAAAGCGGGATGACGCCCGAGTGGTGAGTCTTCGGGTCAGAATCGGTCAGCCGAACAAAGGCCGCTGCCGCACCCAATCGAGTGCCATGTTGCAGGTTGGCTTGTGTAAGCGTCGCGAGGATGTCTCGACGAACCCAATCCCGACGCTCATCTCGCGCGGCAACCTCCAGCGATGCAATCGCTTCTTCGAGCTTCCCAGCTTTCAGCAGGCGCCGTCCGCCTCGATGCGAATCCGACTGCGGAGCTTCGATGGTGACAACTTCTTCGGCCTTAAATTGCCGCAGGTTCCCGGTTGTCTTGAGTCGGAACCGAACGATCCCGCCAAGGTAGTCCAGAACACGCCCCTCGTAGGTCGTTTCTCGCTGACTACTGCCGCGACGAATGACAATCTTGTCCGCCTGTTCCTGAGCTGCGGCTGTCGCACAAGCAACCATCAGAAGCAGTACTGGCATGTATCGGCATCGTGAACTCATGATCCCAATCATAGCCTGAATGCAAATCTCAATTCGAGACGAAGTACATCGGCAGTCGTTTGCTCGAAAGATCGACGTCCACAAAAAAACGCTCGGACTTCGTGAGAAGTCCGAGCGTCGATCTATCGCAAACGACCGTAGTCGATCGGCTTAGTAGAGATCTTCGTCTCCGCCACCTGACTTGCCATCCTTTGGCTTTTCAGCAATCAAAGCATCGCTGGTCAGAAGCAGAGTCGAGACACTCGCTGCGTTTTGAAGAGCAGTACGAGTTACCTTGGTTGGGTCGATGACACCAGCCTTGACCATGTCCTGATACTTGTCGGCAGCGGCGTTGTAGCCTTGGTTGCCGTCGAGGTCAGAGACTTTCTCGCAGACAACGCTACCGTCGATGCCAGCGTTGTTGGCGATCTGTGTCAGTGGAGCACGGCAAGCTCGGACGATGATGTCGTAACCGATCTTTTCGTCGTCGCCGAGGCCCTTCGGCTTCACAGACTTTGATGCTCGAAGAAGAGCAACACCACCACCTGGAAGAATTCCTTCTTCAACAGCAGCACGAGTCGCGTGAAGAGCGTCTTCAACGCGAGCCTTCTTCTCTTTCATTTCGCTTTCGGTTGCGGCACCGACATTCACCTGAGCAACGCCGCCAGACAGCTTCGCGATTCGCTCTTCCAGCTTTTCGCGGTCGTAGTCGCTGCTGCTGTTCTCAAGCTCGCGTCGGATCTGATCGATTCGAGACTTGATTTCCTTGGTTGAACCGCCGCCTTCGACAACTGTTGTGTTGTCTTTGTCGATGACGATTTTCTTGGCCTTACCAAGGTCAGACAGCTGAACGTTCTCAAGCTGAATACCGAGGTCTTCGAAGATTGCCTGGCCACCAACCATAATGGCGATGTCCTGCAACATGGCCTTACGGCGATCGCCGTAGCCAGGAGCTTTGACAGCAGCAATCTTGAACGTGCCACGCAGCTTGTTGATGACGAGTGTCGCTAGAGCTTCGCCATCGACTTCTTCGGCAATGATCAGCAGAGGCTTGCCGCTGTTGACGACCTTTTCGAGAACAGGAACCAGATCCTTGATGTTCGAGATTTTCTTCTCGTGGATCAGGACGTAAGCATCTTCCAGCTCACATTCCATGCTCTGTGGATCTGTCACGAAGTAAGGTGACAGGTAACCACGATCGAACTGCATACCTTCGACAACTTCGAAGCTTGTTTCGAGGCTATTGCCTTCTTCGACAGTGATAACACCGTCTTTGCCAACCTGCTTCATGGCGTCTGCCAGGATGCCGCCGATTTCAGAGTCGCCGTTTGAAGCAACGGTTCCAACCTGAGCGATGGCCTTTTCGGTTCGGCAATCAGTCGCCATACCGTGCAGCTTGCCGATGATGTCTTCGACAGCCTTATCCATACCACGCTTCATGCCGATTGGGCTAACACCAGCAACGACAGCTTTCAGGCCTTCGTTGTAGATGGCTTCGGCCATGATGGTCGCAGTTGTGGTTCCATCACCAGCGACGTCTGATGTCTTGCTGGCGACTTCGCGAACCATGCGAGCACCCATGTCTTCGAACTTATCGCTAAGTTCAATTTCGCGAGCGACAGTCACACCGTCCTTCGTGACGGTTGGAGAGCCGAAGCTCTTTTCGATGATGACGTTACGACCACGTGGGCCGAGTGTCACTTTGACGGTTTTCGCAAGCTTGCTCACGCCACGTCGCATGGCTTCCTGAGCTTCCTGATCGAAGGCAATAATCTTTGCCATTGCAGTTGTTCTCCGATTGAGAGTTTGATTCGAGCGAACGCGAATTTGCGTTCAATTGATTGAAAGCGGAACTAGCCGCAGAAATGACTTAGTAGGTCGCGAGAATGTCGGACTCACGAAGCAGCAGGTAGTCTTCGTCGCCGATGCTGATGTCGTCGCCAGCGTAAGAGCTGAAAATGACGCGATCGCCTTCTTTGACAGTCAGGGCAACGCGTTCGCCCTTATCGTTCACGTGACCGTCGCCAATTGCGACAACTTCGCCACGCTGTGGTTTGTCTCGAGCAGAATCCGGGAGCACGATACCACCAGCCGTTGTGTCTTCTGCTTCAGCTCGCTTCAAAACGACACGGTCGCCGAGCGGGATGATCTTGCTGCCACCCTTTGCCGCTGCTTTTTTCTTGGCCATCTCTTCTTACCCCTGAATAGCGTTAACGCGAGCCTCGCCCGCCATTTGATCTTCTGAGAGCCCGCGTTGGGCGTACCTTCTTCGACGGTGCGGGGAGTAGCGAGTCGCGTGCCTATCAGGACAGAATCCTGCTTTTTGCGTAAGTCACTATTATGTAAGTGCTTACGTGCGTAGGTGTCAGGCGGGGAAACTGACACGGTTCGGCAGATGGCCTCCTGCCACCACCGAATGCTCTGCCACAATGACAGCAAGCTTACTTGCGTGACCGGTTCGTGGCCTTCTTGCGGGTCGTCTTCTTCGCCGTTTTGGCGGCTGGTGCAACGGGCGTCAGGGCAGCGGACAGCATCGAGTACAACAAGCTTCCCTTGTCGATATGCTTGAGAGCCGAACGCAAACCGTTGGTCTTCTCGTCGATTTCGGCCTGAATCTTCTGCTTCTGGTCTTCAAGCTCACCAATTCGCTTCAGGTCTTCGTAAACCTCAACCTGGCTGGGAGCGTTGTCTTCTTCGGGGGCTGGAATGAGTTCGTTCATTGCGTTCTCTCTTCATGCGGTTGGAACAAGGTGTCAGTCTGTCAGTGCCGTGAACACGGTTCCAGCAGCATTCCCTATTTTTCCTCGCCGATCCCAATCTGAACCAGCTCCGAATCACGCTTGAGCCGCAGCTGCCCGCACGCCGCGTCGATGTCTTCGCCCTTCCGCTTGCGAATCGTGGCGGGAACGCCGGCATCCTCCAGAATCTTCGCGAAGGAATGAGCAGAGACGGACGACGGCTCTTTGAACGACAGTCCTTCTACCGGATTCATCGGAATGAGATTCACATGTGCCGTTTGTCCTCGTAGCAAGTCGGCCAGTTCGCGAGCGTGCTCACGGTGATCGTTCCGGCCTTCCAGCATCACATATTCGTAGGTAACACGGCGGCCTTTGTTTTCGAGATACTCATCGGTGGCGGCGAGGATCTGATCGATGCCAATGTTCTTGTTTGGGGGAACCAATTCGGTTCGCAGTCGATCGTTGGGGGCGTGCAGCGATACCGCCAACTTGTATTGGCGACCGTGCTTTGCGAGTTCCCGAATCTTCGCAGGGAGGCCGACAGTCGAAATTGTGATGCGTCGAGCACCGATTCCCAGGCCACCCTTGTCGTTCAGCGTGTCGAGTGCTGGCAGTAACGCCGGGAGGTTCTGTAGCGGTTCGCCAATGCCCATCACAACGACGTTCGAGATTCGTTCATCAGGCCCCAGCAAACGGTCTAGCTGAAGTACTTGTTCGAGAATCTCTCCACTGGAAAGATTCCGCGTCAGGCCCAACAGACCACTCGCACAAAACACACAAGCCATCGCGCAGCCGACTTGGGTGCTGATGCAAACTGTGGTGCGATTGGTTTCACGCATGAGAACACATTCGACGCGTTCGCCATCATGCAGTTCGAGCAGTAGTTTTTCGGTTCGATCCTTCGACACCTGATGAGCAACCGGCTTGCTCTCGAAGAGAACAAATTCTGCCTCCAGCTTTTCGCGTAGCGATTTGGAAACATCATGCATCTCTTCGAACGACGTTACCCGTTTCCCAAACAACCAACGTCGAATCTGTGCAGCTCGATACTTGCCTTCACCTTGTTGCTCGCACCAATCAGCGAGTTCGGAAAGCGATAGGCCGCAGAGAGATTGTTGGGAGTTTTCTGCAGACATAGCACGTTCAAACCGAAGCAGCGAAAAATTGGGGCCAAGCGTGCGTTATAGCCGGTTCACCAATCCGATGCATCGAAATTGTCGAGCACGCTCTGGGAACGGCTTCGAGTTGCGATTGAGGTTACGAACGCGGGCTTATCGCGGTTAATCCCGAGAAAGGCGATCAAATGTCGATGTCAGCTGTGACGACGAAGCAATCATCAGCCGCTCTGCTTTGGCCGACGCTGCTCGCTTCAACCGCAATGTGGGCACTT
>JBGCDN010000467.1:0-5116 GCA_045105495.1 Planctomycetaceae bacterium | reverse complement strand
CGCCCACGGGGAAGACGCCTTGCGTCTCGACTCGTATGAAAAAGCGTCGGCTGATCGTGGTGGCTATCGAACAATTGACACCGCCAGGCCGAGCGACAGTGAACTACTGAAACGTATTCACTCAGCTGACGATCCGATGCCGCCGGAAGATGCGGAGAAACAACTGACTGACGTCGAGAAAGACATTCTCACGCGTTGGGTCAAGCAAGGCGGCAAGTACACAAAGCACTGGGCTTTTGTGGTTCCGCAGAAGAGTAAGCCGCCTCACGACGGCAACGCGATTGATGCGTTCGTTCAAAGAAAGCTGAAAGCCAGTGGCCGGAACTTTGCCGCAGATGCAGACCGAGCGACATTGGCTCGGCGCGTCGCATTGACGCTGACTGGGTTGCCCCCAGAGCCAGAACAACTTGATCGGTTCCTCGCTGGCGTGGGAGAGGAAGCGTATCGGGCGCTTGTTACGGAGCTACTTGACAGCCCACGATTTGGCGAACATCAGGCGCGGTATTGGTTGGATGCGGTTCGCTACGGGGACACGCACGGCCTGCACCTCGACAACAAACGAGGTATCTATCCCTACCGCGACTGGGTCGTCCGAGCGTTGAACAATGACATGCCGCTGGATGAGTTCATTGTGAAACAACTGGCCGGCGACTTGCTGCCTGATCCGAGTTTTGAAGATCTCGTTGCGACTGGTTACGTCCGACTGAATCCAACCACCGGCGAAGGCGGCGCGATTCCGGCCGAGTTCCAAATGAAGAACAACTTCGACCGCGTGGAAACATTGGGAACTGTGTTCCTGGGCATGTCTCTCAATTGCGCGCGATGTCACACGCATAAGTATGACCCGATTCCGCAGACCGAGTATTACCAGCTGCTGGCGTTCTTCAACTCGACTGCGGAGCCTTCGATGGACCGCAACGCATACGAATATGGTCCGACCGTTCGGGTACCGAGAGATCCATCGCAGTGGGATCGGTTCCCATCGATACAGGCAGATGTTGAACAGTTCGTTGCTGATGCTCGGGAAGCTGCGAAGGCGCAGGGAGTGAAGCAGAACCTGCCAGTGGAACCATTCACTGCGTTAAGCAAAATTGCGGATCCGAAAAGTCCATTCGCGAAGCTGGCTGTGTTCGCGTCGGCGACGGAATTGCAGAAGCGAGTGACTGACGGAATCACGACCAGTCTCGTTGCGAAAGACCTGGCAAAGCCTCGCGAAACACGAATCTTAAACCGCGGTGAGTACGATCAACCGAAAGGCGAACTCCTACAGCCTGATGTTTTGCAGGTCATGGGCGGACTCACGAAGGATGCCCCACGGAATCGCTTAGGTTTGGCGAAGTGGCTGACCTCGCGAAACCATCCACTAGTAAGTCGTGTGCTTGTGAACCGGATTTGGCAGCGTGTGTTTGGTGATGGCCTTGTGCGGACACCAGAGGATTTTGGTCTTCAGGGGGAACAGTCCACTCATCCCGAGTTGCTAGACTGGCTTGCGGTTGAACTTCAGGATCGCGAATGGAGCTTGAAGTCCACGTTGCGGTTGATGGTGAGTAGTCGCACATTCCGGCAGAGTTCTGCGTTCCAGCCAGACGATCCGGAGAACCGTTTGTTCGGGCGTGGCCCCAGCTATCGACTCGATGCGGAGGTGCTTCGTGATCTTGGACTGTGGTCCAGCCAACTGCTTGACCCACACATGGGTGGCGAAGGGGTGAAGCCGTATCAACCGGTTGGCATGTGGAAGGCGCTTGCTCATCCTGCGAGTAATACGAAGCAGTACCAGCAAGACAAAGGTGCCCTGCTCTATCGCCGCAGCCTGTATGTGTACTGGAAGCGAACCAGTCCGCATCCCATGATGACCCTCTTCGACGCGCCGGACCGCGAAAGCAGTTGTGTTCGTCGATCGCGGACAAACACATCGGTTCAGTCGCTTGGGCTGCTGAACGAAACTCAGCGTGTCGAGATGGCTCGTAAGTTTGCTGAGCGTTTGATGATGCAAAGCAATGAACCTGAAGAACGAATTGAACTCGCGTTCAAGCTTGTCGCCTGTCGAGAACCGAATCAGCAAGAACGATCGGCGTGCCTCTCGCTAATTGAAGAAATGAGAAAACGCTACGGTCAGAGTTCAGACGATGCGATTGCTCTGCTGTCCTACGGCGAAGCTGGACGTGACGAGTCGATTGATGCAAGTGAGTTGGCTGCAATGACTCAGGTCTGTGTAACGATACTTGCGAGTGATGCTGCGATCTTGATGTACTAAAACGGTCATCGTACCGGGGTTGAAGATGGACAACTCGTGACTCTGGCCGCGGAGAGAATTAAGAATGTCCGACCCTTCTGAATCCACTGGCTCGGAACCAACCGAAGTCAAAGGTCGGCGAAAAATCTGGAAGTGGCTCGTTCTGCTCGTCGTCGTTGCCGCTGCAGGCGGTTGGTTCTACACGACTCGATATGGTTCAAGCAGTCGTCCGGAGTTGGAATCCGCTGGGGCCGCGGCGAGTTCCGATGTTGCGAGGCAGGACGTTAGTTCGCTTGGTTGGAATCGTTTTCGTGGTCCGAACGGTACCGGCTTATCGGCTGATAAGAGCGTTCCATTGACCTGGGGCGATACCGAGAACCTTGCTTGGAAAATGCCGATTCCTGGTGATGGTTCCAGTAGCCCAGTCGTAACTGAGCACAGTGTTTTCGTCACGTCATACACTCGAGAAGATGACAGCTCGCCAGAGATCAAAGACCTCACCCGGCATATCTATTGCGTTGATCGGACCTCCGGTGAGATGCGATGGTCGAAGTCGTTTGAAGCCGTCTTGCCGGAGGGAAAATACAACGGGCGTGGCTTGCCGGAACACGGGTATGCGACCAGCACTACTGTGACCGACGGCGAGCATTTGTATGTGTTCTTTGGGAAGTCCGGGGTGTACTGTCTCGACCTCGACGGGAACGAAGTTTGGCAGGCTAGCGTTGGCGATGGTTTGAACCGCATGGGCTGGGGTTCGTGTTCAAGTCCGATCCTGTACGGCGATATTGTGATCGTGAATGCGGGTGAGGAAGCCAGTGCTTTGATCGCTTTGAACAAGCAAACTGGCGACGAGGTATGGCGAAGCGACGCGCCTCGTCTGCCCTTCACATTCGGCACCCCGGCGCTGGTGGATGTAGGTGACCGGATTGAAATTGTGATTGCTGCGGTTGGTGAAATTTGGGGACTCAATCCAAAAACGGGCAAGTTGGTCTGGTACGCGACATCGCCGATTGGATCAAACTGTTCGCCGAGTGTGGTTGTTGATGGCAAGCTTGTGTACGCATTCGGTGGCTATGGGGAGAAGGGCAGTATCTGCGTTGAAGCCGGCGGGCGTGGCGACGTGACTGATTCGAAAGTGCGATGGACCAGCAAGCACACGCCGTACATTTCGACTCCAGTGGTTGTTGATGGCAAGGTGTGCTGGGTTGATGGAGTGAAGTACTTTGCGTTGGACGCGGAAAGTGGCGACATTCACAGTCGCGGTCGGTTGCCAGCCAAAGCGTCACGAAATGGCGGCCGCAATTATGCTTCAGCCATTGCGGTTGGTGGGAACGTGCTTGTTCAAACCTGCCGAAGTGGCGTTGTGGTTCTCGAGGCCGGGGCTGATGACATGTCGATCGTGAGCGTCAATCGGTATTCAGACCAGTCACGTTTCAATGCGACACCGGCTGCTTCGAATGGCCAGTTGTTTCTGAGATCTGATGACTTCCTGTACTGCGTTGCAGCGATCGCTCCGGGCGCCGATTCAACGGAATAGACTATCGGCGATGTCGCGAAAGTCGTTGGTATTAGCCCGGTCGAGGTAAGGAAATGTGGTGAGCCGTTCGTCATAATGTCGGGATGAACCCACTACGCGAATTCGAACTCAACTCCACTCGCCGGCAGCTGTTTGGCAAGACCGCCCTCGGTCTGGGCACCGCGGCGATGGCTCAACTTCTTGGAACGAGCTCCGTCACCGCCGCTGCTCCGGTTCCGAAAGAAGCAACGCACGCCGGGCTTCACCATGCCCCGGCTGCTAAGCGAGTCATCTACTTATTCATGTCTGGCGGTCCCAGTCATCTCGATTTGTGGGACTACAAGCCGAAGATGCGGGACATGTTCAACAAGCAGTTGCCCGATCACGTTCGGTCTGGGCAACGCATCACGGGCATGACGGCGAACCAAAAGAGCGGCTTGCCGGTTTGCCCCAGCAAGTACCGGTTCACCAAGTGCGACAACAACGACCGCGGTGTTTGGATCTCTGAATTGCTGCCCCACACGCAGAAGGTGGCTCACGAGTTGTGTGTGGTTCACTCGACTTACACGGAAGCCATCAACCACGACCCAGCCATCACGTACATCCAAACCGGCAGCCAGATACCTGGTCGCCCGAGTCTCGGCGCGTGGCTGAGTTACGGCCTTGGCAGCATGAACGAGAACCTGCCGCACTACGTCGTCATGCACGCGAGGACAAAGTATCCGGAACAGAGTTTGTTCAATCGGCTGTGGGGCAACGGGTTCCTGTCCGCCGACCACGCGGGTGTGCTCATGCGAAGCCAGGGCGATCCGGTTCTGTACCTCAGCAATCCGAAAGGCGTCTCGCGATCCGACCGGCGAGCTCAGCTCGATACGCTCTCGGCGCTCAATCAGGCTCAGTACGAACGCTTCGCCGATCCCGAAGTGTTGGCTCGAATTCGGCAGCACGAGATGGCGTACCGCATGCAGGCATCGGTTCCCGAACTCATGGACTTATCCGGTGAGACGAAGGATACGTTCGATCTGTACGGCGAAGATGCGAAGACACCGGGCACCTTCGCCGCGTGTTGTTTGAACGCGAGACGCCTGGCTGAACGCGGCGTTCGCAACATCCAGATCTTCCATCGAGGCTGGGACGCTCATGGCGGACTGCCTCGCGAACACGAATCGCAGTGCAAAGACATCGACCAGGGTTCCGCAGCACTCATCGCTGACCTCCGTCGCCGCGGCATGCTGGACGACACACTGGTCGTCTGGGGCGGCGAGTTCGGACGCACCGCCTACTGCCAGGGCGGCCTGACAAAACAAAACTACGGCCGCGACCACCACCCTCGCTGCTTCACAACATGGATGGCCGGCGGCGGAATC
>JBGCDN010000466.1:0-3170 GCA_045105495.1 Planctomycetaceae bacterium | reverse complement strand
AGCTTAGTGGCTGCTCCACGAGTACATTGGCGGAACAGTAGGTTGTCTGGAACCAGTTGTGAGGACTTTCGAAAACGAGCGTAGGCTTCTTCCCAATCACCGGATTCCATTGCTTCAGTTCCCTTTCTGAAGTTCTCCACTGTCCACTTTCCGTTCGCCTAGCTTAGTTGGAATGACTGCAAGTCATTCACTTGTCGCAGGTCCGATCATCAACGGGAAAGTGCGGACGCGACGATGGCCCCAGACGCCGCAACGACGAGGCCCACTATCCATCTCCAGAAAATCATTCCCCATCGATCAACCGCATCAAACTCAGGAAAATCAGGCTCCTGACAAATGCTCTCACGACACTCTGCACATACGGGAATGACCTGGCCATTTGCCATCCATTCCCATGGGCGTTCGATTTCATGCCCATCCGCATGTCTCGCACGGTTCGCCATGAACGCCGACTGATCAGACTCCGACATTGGCTCACTACAGAAGTGGCAGGTTGAACAGTCGCCGGTGTCGAAGGTTGGGTCTGTTTCCCACTGAGGTGGAGCGGGGGGAGCGTAGTCGGATGGGATTGGTCTCGAATTGGTCATGAGGTCAGACCTGTCTCATGGAAATCTGATCCGTGGATTGCCATAATGCCGCTTCGCCCGAGTCTCGTGGTGGCACTGCGCTCATCTGTTCATCCTACTATCCGATGAACTTCTCGGATTGGCAACATAAACGACGAAAACAAACGAAATGACTGCAATAGCCGACTTCCCAATCGATCTCGCATCGTTCCAGCGAATCAGCCTCGACCCTGCCAATCCAACACTGACGGACGACCAGCGAAGTGCGTTGCAGAGCAATATCGATCTCTGTCGCGACGCAATCATTTTCTTCACTGCGATCGCAGATGCCAAAGGCCTCGGTGGGCACAGCGGCGGGCCGTACGACACGGTTCCCGAAGTTTGCATCATGCACGCGTTGATCGAGAACGCGAAGAAGGGCGGCACGCCGGACATTCTGCCGGTCTTCTTCGACGAAGCTGGTCACCGAGTCGCCACGCAGTATCTGCTGTCGGCGTTAGATGGCGACATGCCGGTTGAAAAGCTGCTGCACTACCGCGAGTACCTTTCGCATTTGCCGGGGCACCCGGAAAAAGGGTTCACTCCGGGCGTGAAGTTTTCGTCTGGTCGTCTCGGTCACATGTGGCCATTCGTAAATGGCGTGGCCATGGCGAACCCTGACAAAGTTGTTTTCATGCTGGGTTCAGACGGATCGCAGATGGAAGGCAACGACGCCGAAGCCGCTCGACTTTGTGTTGCCGAAGGATTGAACGTCAAGCTGTTGGTCGACGACAACGACGTCACCATCGCCGGGCACCCATCGGACTACCTGAAGGGTTTTGATGTGACATCAACGCTCACCGGTCACGGCATCGCCTGCGATGTTGGTGAAGGTGAAGACCTTGATTCACTCTACGCTCGCATCTGCAAAGCCGTCACAACACCCGGCCCCGCCGCGCTGATTAACAAGCGACAAATGTGCGTGGGTATCGAAGGTCTGGAAGGCGACGCCAAGGGACACGACGTCATCAGTGTCGAAATGGCGACCAAGTTCCTGACATCACGTGGTCAGGCGGCTGCTGTTGAGTATCTCGGCTCGGTTGAGAAGGGCCCTGGCGGTCCATCGCACGAAGGTTCAGACGCTGCGGCCAAGGGCAAGAATCGAGACCTCTTTGGTCGGTTCCTTAACGAGATTCTGGCTGGCATGTCAGAAGCCGACCGAGTTGCTTCTGTTCGCGTTTTCGACTGCGACCTCGAAGGTTCCTGCGGTTTGAACCACATCCGCAAAGAACATCCGGAAGTGTTTGTTCGTGGCGGCATCATGGAACGCGGCAACTACTCGGCTGCTGCCGGCTTCGGATTTGAGAAGGGTAAGCAGGGCATCTTCGGAACGTTCTCTGCATTCCTCGAAATGGTTGTTTCCGAAATCACGATGGCTCGACTTAACCAGTCGAACGTGTTGGCTCACTTCTCGCACGCGGGTTGCGATGACATGGCTGATAACACTTGCCACTTCGGTTTGAACAACATGTTCGCGGCGAACGGGTTGCCGGACGAAGGCAAAGACAACACGCGTCTTTACTTCCCAGCCGATCAGCATCAGTTCAAAGCATGCTTGAACAGCATCTTCACTGACGAAGGTTTGCGGTTCATGTTCTCGACCCGTTCGGCTGTTCCAACGATCCTGGACGACGATGGGAACCCATTCTTCGGCGAAGGCTACAACTTCGTTTCAGGCAAGGACGATGTGATCCGCGAAGGCTCGGCAGGTTACATCGTTTCCTTCGGTGAGACGCTTTATCGATCGCTCGATGCTGTCATCAAGTTGCGACGCGAAGGCATGGATGTTGGTCTGATCAACAAAGCCACTCTCAACGTCTACGACGACGAGGTCATGACGAAACTTGCCGCGTCACCAATGGTGCTGGTCGCTGAATCCTTCAACGTCGCGACCGGCTTAGGTTCTCGATTCGGAACCGAACTTCTAAAGCGAGGTTTCAAAGGTTCGTACAACAACATCGGTACGAATAAGGAAGGTTCCGGCGGACTATGGCAGCAAATGGGCTACCAGGGCGTCGACAGCGACGGCATCCAGGCAGCCGCAAAAGCCCTGTAGCGGAACTCGTCAGGAGTTTCGGCCAATATCACCTCGTTAGCGGTCCTAAAGTCCTGACGGGCACCAAACGCGACGACTACCAAAACCCAACGCCACTCAGGGTGGCTCACAGAAAGACTAAAATGCCAACTGCAGCCGCTCGACACATTCTTGTTTCAACTGAAGAACAGTGCATCGACCTTAAGACCCAAATCGAAGGCGGATCCGACTTTGCCGCGCTTGCCAAAGAACACTCAAGTTGCCCATCAGGCGGCAGCGGCGGAGCACTCGGCGAGTTCGGTCCAGGCAAGATGGTTCCGGAGTTCGACGCCGTCGTTTTCAGTGCCCCCGTCGGTGAAGTCCAAGGGCCGGTGAAGACTCAGTTCGGGTTCCACCTGTTGGAAGTAACCAGTCGGACTGAGTAGTCGGTGATCTACAGACTAAAGCCGGACTGCTTTTGCGGTGTACAACCTTTGTGCGTCACGAAGTGTGCCGGCTTTGTTTTTGTTTGGCGCTACCCACACGCCTAT
>JBGCDN010000465.1:0-10374 GCA_045105495.1 Planctomycetaceae bacterium | reverse complement strand
GAAGCTCAGTTTGAGATCGGCGTTGAATTTGCGATCGAGCAATGTCGAGAGTTGATCGCCGCCGGAGTTCCGGGCATCCACTTCTACGTTCTCAACAAGTCACGAGCCGCGGAGCGAATTCTGGACGCGTTGCAGCTTAGTGCCGCGCACTGACATCGCCGGATCCGTTGACGGTTGTCGAAACGTCTGGCTTCTGCCCCGAATGACCGCTGTACTCGATTTCGCCGCTGCCGCTTACCGTTGCGGTGACTTCTTTGTTTGCACAGACAATGATGTCGCCTGAACCACTGACGGTGGCATCGGCAACAGCCGCTTTGAGTTCCGACATATCGATGCTTCCGGAACCAGCAACTGCCGCTTCGATTCGGTCAGCCGTTCCAGAGGCAATGATGTCTCCAGAACCGGAAACCTGGGCGTCGAACCGGTCGCCCGTAAGACCTTCGACCGTAATGTCGCCAGAGCCAGCGAGCTCGACGTTTTCGAGACTCGGTGTGGTGATGCGAACTGTGATGGGATTTCGAGTGGAGAAACTCTTATTGCTGGAGATGGTGAGCCAACCATCTCCAGAGACTTCGGTTGAAATTAGCTCGCACAAATTGTCATCACCCTCAACTTCGAGAGTTGTCGATTCGCCCACCTGCACAACGACATCTACGGAAGTGTAGAGCCGAATGCTTTGGAACTCGGAAACATCACGAACATCTGTCGCCAGCTGCCCCGAACCCTGAACGGCGTTAATCGCGATATTGCATCCAGACAGAGACACTGCCATCAGAAATAGTCCACAGGCGGCAAGAATTCGCATTTCTGAAGTCCTCATACTGACGTTGCTGAAGGAGCAATTCGCTGAACCGCAACAAACCTTGGATTGAATCACTAGGTTTCTTGCCACAATGCCTTCGCCACGAAGACGGAGACTAATTCGGGAACAACGACTTGCTTGGTTCGTGACGCGTTCCTTTTTCGTCTGTCACGGCGAACTTTGCTTTGCCTCGTAGTGTGACGCCGGCATAGCGGCCATCTTTTGCCATCACGTAGAAGTTCAGGCCAAAGTCAGGTCGACCCTTCTCGTCTTGCAGGTACTTAGGAGTCGTCTTGGCGACCCGCTTCAACACTTCCATGCCGGCATCTTCGGGACTGGCCCCCTGCCGCATCAATTCGACAGCAGCGAAGCTACACATATTTTGCAGGTTCGCTTCACCACGTCCGGTGCTGCCACACGAACCGACTTCGTTGTCGCAATACAGACCAGCTCCAATGATCGGCGAATCTCCAACTCGACCGGGAATCTTGAACGCCAAACCGCTGGTCGTCGTTGTACAGCTAATGTCACCCTGTGCATTCAGGCCAGAACAATGGATGGTTCCCGTTGGACGAACGAACCGTCGCTGTTCACCAGCAACGAGCATCGTCCCACGCGGATTTGAACCTTTGGCAACGGGAGTCGAATTCTCCATGAAGAAGTCCGCAACCGCTTTCTCTGTCTGCTTTGGAGCGAGCCAGTCGTCTTTGTCGGAAAGAGTCTCTTTCCATTTGAGCCAAATCTTACGAGCGCGTTCTGTGAGGAGGTTCTCTTCTTTGAATCCATGCGCTTTAGCAAACGCAGTTGCGCCTTTGCCAACGATCAGAACGTGATCGGTTCTTCTTAGAACCTGAAGAGCGACTGCCGCCGGATGTTTAATGTTCTGAATCGATGCCACGGCTCCGGCACCGTGGGTTGGGCCGTGCATGACAGCAGCGTCCAGTTCAACAACACCATGTTCGTTCGGCAAACCACCGTACCCAACACTGGTATCGTTGGCGTCGGCTTCCACGAGGGCGACACCGGCGACGACGGAATCCAACGTGTCTTTGCCATCCTTAATCATCTGGTAGGCAAGCTTCGTTGTGGCGAGCCCGTTCGCGGATGAAATGGAACGGATTGGTCCTTCGAACTTCATTGCAGGAGCTCCCACAGCAGTGGCCGCTGCGGCCCCCAGAGTGGCTGATGTCATCAGAAATTCACGGCGAGAATTTGAAGGCACGGTCGGACTCCGCAAGGGGTTGAACTTTTGTTGCAGCCTCCATGTTGATCCTTTTTGCTTCTGATCTCCAGTCCATCAGCGTCCTGTTTTGGCTTCCAAGCAAGAACCTTGTGGTAGTTGGCGGCTGGATATCGGTAGAATTTAGAATCCGCTGATCCCTCCAACACGACACCACGTTGGTCAACCTTCCCTCCTACCAACACTGCCCGGCGGCAAACTCGGAGACAACCGATGGCGTTCAAGATTCAATGTCCTGGCTGCGACTCGAAGCTCAAACTCGCAGCAGCGCCCGCGAAGGACATGAAGCTCAAGTGCCCTAAGTGCGAAAAGATCATCAAGGTCTCCGGAGCCCCAGCAGCGGCGGCTCCACCTAAGAAAGCTGCAGAGCCCGCTGCGGCACCAGCACCAAAGGTGGCGGCAGCAGGCAAAGCCGCCGCGAAAGCAAAGGCATCTGCAAAGCCAACGAAAGCCAAAGCATCCAAGGCCACCGGAAAGAAAAGGAAGCGCGCTCCGGTCAACGACGACTGGGATGACTACGAAGATCTCGGAGACGACCTTGACGATTTCGAAGATGACTTCGACAACGGGGCAGACGACTTCGAAGAACCGCAACCAAAACGCGGTAAGAAAAAGAAGGGGGCGGCGGCTGCTTCAAAGGGAAAGAAGGCACCCGCCAAGTCTGGCGGCAAAGGCATGAAGATCGCCCTCAGCGTGCTGCTGGGGGTCGGATTGATTGGCGGAACCATTTATGGCGTCATGCAAATGATGGGTGGTGACGACGACACAACAACCGCTTCCACCGACGGCGCACCAAAACCGGGCTCTAATCAAAACCAGTCGAACGCCGGAACCGACTCGGCTTCAGCAGCCGCACCAAATGCCGACCAGTCAGCTGCATCGCCCACAACCAGCGCTGCCGGGCAAAACGTGGTCAACATGCAATACCTGCCAAAGAAGATCGACTTCTTCGTACACGCGAAGCTGTCGGCCATCATGGCGAGCCCTCTGTTTAAACAGTTCGAAGACAAGATTCCGCCGCAAGCGATGGCAACCGGACCAGTGAAGCCCGAGGACATTGAATCCATCACGTTTGCGTCATGGATCCCTCCGCAGAGTTCGCAGGCCGCGGCTGTTAACCCAAACGACTTCATGGTTCCAGCAATGCAACAAGGGCCTCCCGGCGGTTTCGGAGGTATGGACCAGGGAGGCATGGGTGGACCACCCGGCGGGTTTGGCCAAGGTGGACCTCCTCCCGGATTTGGCGGTGGTCCCGGCGGGCCAGGCCAAGTCGAGGAATATGTCCTCGTGCTGCGAATGGCCAAAGAGTTCACAGCGGCAGATTTCGGAACCGTCAAAGGAACTCAATCCCACAATGGTCAGACCATTCATGAGGTCACAGATCCGAACTCATCTCAGACAAACATGATGTGGATTGCCGACAACAAGACCATCGTTGGCGGCAAGATCGATCAAGTGAAAGCCGCAATCGATCAGGGAAGCAACGAGTGGCGTTTCGAACGCTTCGATTTCTCGGGCGTTGGTTCCAGCCATCTAGTGTTGGCACTGGCACCTCGTGACCCAAACGTTTTCAAACGCCCACCAAGTGCTCCCGGCATGCCACCAGTGCAGATTCCTCCGACTGTCACAGAAGGACTGAAAGCTGCCTGCCTGCACATTGAAGCCACTGACGGGGTGAAGCTTGGTGTTCAAATTGTTTGCCGCGACAGTAGCAGTGCGACAGCGCTGCATACAGACATCCAAAAGGGCATTGAAGCAGGGAAGAAGCAGCTAGAGGCACAAGCCACTGGAATGATGGCGATGCTGCTGCGTCCTGTTCAGAAGATCGTTAGTCGAGTTACATCTAGCGCCAGCGGCGAGCGAATTACCATTAACGCGGACGCTATGAAAGAAGAAATTACGGCACTGAGCAATTCTGCAGGGCCGTTTATTGGAATGGCGATGAGTCAGGGAATGGGCAACGGAATGCAACCCGGCGGCCCACCCGGAGGCATGAACCCGTTTGGCGGTGCACCTGCTAAAGACGATGTTCCATTCTCCGAACAGGAGAAAACAAAAGAGGTCAGCTACGAAGGCGACATCGCTCCGATACTCAAGTGGCGTTGCGGCAGTTGCCATATCGACAAGAACGACGGCGGGCTATCGCTGGCCAGCTACGACACCTTGATGGCTCACTCTTCCGACAAAGGCAAGGCGGTCACTCCGAAAGAACCAGACGCCAGTTCGCTGCTTAGCTATATAAGCAGCCCGCCGGAGGGGCACCCAACGATTAAGGAAAGCGAAGTTTCTTCGATTCGTAAATGGATCGAAGAAGGAGCCGGCAAGTAAAAGCGATCCCCCTGCGACGCGAAGCAACCGGACTGTGCGGCAATGACATGATTGACCATGACATTGCCGCACTCTTGTTTGCATCACGCGTCGAGCTCGAATTTGCTGAACTCAAAACCGCCGTCGAACGCAGAATCCAGCAACAGGGTGTCGATGTCACGGCCACCGTTACCGTAGACAAGTCCGCCAAAGACGCTGTCTACAAACCCGAGTCCATCGTCTCCGCGGCCCATGACTGCTGTGGTTGCTCCGTCAACTTCGGAGTTCGAAATTACCGCAGTGTCTCTGCCGTTGTTGCCAGCGATCCGCACATTCGATTCGACAACGCTATTGTTCAGAGTGAATTCGTCATGGTGAGAACCGCCAATCAGGTTCAGATTCCCCATCACCAACGACGCTTCAATCAAGGCATCGTCGTTACCGCGTCCGAACGATGCGTCAACAGAACCGCCGACGCCTGAGTCTTCAATCACCAGAGTATCGTTGCCGCGACCGCCGGCCATAAACACGTCGCCATCCACAGCAACATCCAGCAGGTCCAACTTGTCGTAGCCTCGTCCACCCAGCATGCTGACGCTGCCACCGATGTCGATCGATTCGATCAACACCGAATCTCTTCCCCGCCCGGAAAGAATAGAAATATCCTCCGGCAAGAACGTGTCTTCGTTCACTTCGACCGGATCAAACGAACCATTCACACTGGTTCCGTCGACTCCGAAAATCGAAATGCCGCCATCAACGTTTTGAGCAATCTCAACGCTGTTGTTCTGGCTGTCTCCGAGGAGAACCAAGGCACCATCCGCAAAGTAGGCGGCCATGTTGCCGGCAAGCACCGTCTTCTGTTCCAACGCCTCAACCGGTCCAAGTGACTTACTGCGACGAGATTTCTTTGTGGGAGAGAGCATGCTTCGGCCTTTCGTCATGAAGGGTGTGTCGATACCCAACCTTCAACGCATCGCGCGTGCCAAAACGAGAATCGCCGGATACCGAGACGTATTCAGTGGCTGAAACCAAGAGAAATATGCGGTTTGTGGTATGTGTGGCAGAAATTGCCGGAGCATATTTTCAAGAGGATCGCCATCACGTTGATCACACCCGGAACAAATGAGCGACGCCTTACCGGCTTGGTTGATGCGGTCCTGTAGCCACGAACGGCCATAGAAGCACAAGAGTGGATCGCCACTTTGGTGTTCACAGGTTTTCACAAGCCCTTGCCTTTGAAAACACAAACCTGATGGGCAATTCATCATTCAACTAGCATAGACTTGGGGAAGATATTTTCTGTCAAGGATCACGAACCGATGACACCAAGTGGAAGTGAGCCGGATTTTTCGCAAGTAGCGGTTTCTCGACGAGACATGCTGTCTCGTTGCGGGATGGGCATGGGCGGCATGATGTTGAGCGACATGCTTGCTCAGTCTGCGGCGGCAAGTTCGCCTTCGCCCTCGTCGTCTTCAAAGTCGTCCAATCCACTCGCACCGCGAACCGCTCATGTTCCGTCTAAGGTCCGGAGTGTCATTCACTTATTCATGAATGGTGGACCGTCGCACGTTGACACGTTTGACCCGAAACCGATGCTGTCGAAGTATCACGGGCAAAAACTTCCGTTCGACTTGCCTCGAACCGAACGCAAGACGGACACCGCGTTTCGATCGCCGTTTCGATTTCGCAAGTACGGCGAGAGCGGTATCGAAGTCAGTGAGCTGTTCCCGCACGTCGGCGAATGCATCGACGACATCGCCGTCATTCGGTCGATGCACGCAGACGTACCGAACCACGAACCGTCACTCCTGCTAATGAACTGCGGCGAAGCGCGGCTCATACGTCCTAGCCTTGGTAGCTGGCTGACCTACGGGCTCGGTACGGAGAACCAAAACCTGCCGGCGTTTGTCGCCATGTGCCCCAATGGTTATCCCATTCAGGAATCGCAAAACTGGCAGGCGGGTTTTCTTCCCGGCATCTACCAAGGCACCTACGTCGATACAAAACATACCGACATCGACAAGCTCATTGAGAACGTCCGCAATCAGCGTGTTTCGAAGACAGATCAAACTCGGCAATTGGATTTACTACGCCGTCTGAATTCCCTCCACCGCCGCGCGAGGAGTGCGGATCCTCAGTTGGAAGCGAGAATCCAGTCGTTCGAACTGGCGTTCCGAATGCAGACCGAAGCGTCCGACGCGTTCGATGTCACTCGTGAACCGAAGCACATTCAAGAGATGTACGGCAAGGGCACCAACGCCCGACAAATTCTCATCGCTCGGCGACTTGTTGAACGCGGTGTGCGGTTCGTTCAGGTTTGGCACGGCAAGGGTCAGCCGTGGGACAATCATGACGACATTGAAGTGAACCATCGCAGGCTCGCCAAGCAATGCGATCAGGCAATTGGAGCGTTACTCAAGGACCTCAAGCAACGCGGCATGCTGGACGAAACGCTCGTTCTTTTCGGCGGCGAGTTCGGTCGAACACCAACCGTTGAACTCCCGAAGAAGGGCTCAAACCAGGGCAAGGTCAACGGTCGCGACCACAACCATTGGGGCTTCACATGCTGGATGGCTGGCGGTGGTGTCCGCGGCGGCTACGTGCACGGGGCGACTGACGACTTTGGATTCAAAGCTGTTGAGAACCGAGTTCACGTCCACGATCTGCACGCAACCATGCTACGACTCATCGGCTTCGATCACGAGAAGTTCACCTACCGCTACGCAGGCCGCGACTTCCGACTTACCGACGTCCACGGGAAAGTTGTCGAAGACCTCATTGCTTGAACCAAGGCCCCGATTGCCGAATTAGGAGCTCGTTTTCGGCAAACGGAACTGGATCAAGACAGCGTCGACGACAACTCAAAACAGTCGGTTATACCCGTTCAAGGCGGCAACCCGGTAAGCCTCTGCCATGGTTGGATAATTGAACGTGGTGTTCATGAAGTAGTGCAGCGAATTCGCTTCGCCCTTCTGTGACAGGATCGCCTGACCGATGTGAATGATCTCCGACGCGTTCATCCCAAAACAATGAACGCCGAGAACCTGCAGCGTCTCACGGTGAAACAGAATCTTCAGCATTCCGACCGGACGTCCCGTAATCTGCGCGCGGGCGAGGCTTCGGAAGTGAGCCATCCCAACTTCGTAAGGCACCTGTTCTTCGGTGAGCTGACGTTCTGTCTTTCCGACAGAACTGATTTCCGGACTGGTGTAAATTCCGGTCGGAATCGATTCCACCATCGCTCGGTCAGCTTCCCCTTTGACGATGTGCATTCCCGCATACCGCCCCTGCACGTATGCAGCGCTGGCGAGTGAAGGGAACCCGATAATGTCGCCGACTGCGTAGATGTGCGGAATCGATGTTTGGAAGTTCTCGTTGACTTCCAGTTGGAATCGGGAGTTTGTTTCGAGACCAATGGTATCGAGTCCCAGATCGTCCGAATTACCAGATCGTCCGATCGCGGCGAGCAGAATGTCCGACTTGATCTTCTTACCTGACTTCAACGAGAGGATCACACCGTCGTTGCAGCCTTCAATGCTCTCGTACAACTCTCGGTGCCGAATAATCACGCCACGAGAACGCAGGTGATAGCTCAGTGCGTCGACAATTTCGTCGTCGAGAAACGAAAGCAACTGTTCGCGCGAGTTGATGAGATTGACTTTGACATCAAGGTTGCGAAACATCGATCCGTATTCACAGCCGATAACACCGGCTCCGAGTACGGTGACCGAACGTGGCGTTCGGTCGAGTTTGAGAATCGAATCGCTATCGAAGATTCGAGGGTGATTGAAATCAATGTCGTCCGGACGATAAGGCGTTGAACCGGTAGCAATGACGGCTTTGCCGAACTTAAGTTCCAGCCGACCATCGCTGTCAGCGTCCTCGATTTCGATGGTATTTTCGCTGGTGAATCGACCGTGCCCAAAATGGACGTCGACGTCATTGCGTTCGTAGAACGTGCGTCGCATATCAACCTGGCTGGCGATAACTTCCGTCGCCGTTTCCCGCAGTTCCGGAAACGATAGCGTCTCCGGATTCGCGTTGCGGAACCGAGGGTCTGATTCGAAGTCGGTCATTTTGAAGATCGCGTGGCGCAGAGCCTTACTGGGTATTGTTCCCCAGTGCGTGCATCCTCCACCGATCTTTTTGTGTCGTTCGACAACGGCGACCCGCTGGCCCAGCTTCACCGCCTGCATCGCGGCTCCTTCGCCGCCAGGCCCGGTTCCGATAACAACTACGTCGTACTCTTGGGTATTCATTCGCGAATCCTGCGCGATATTAAGAAGTTGGTTTTGACTGGCCTCAGGCTGTTGACCGGGCCGATGTCGGTTTAGAGAATCCGGGCGAAATGCCGCGTTCTGCCGCTCCGGACGCGCCGGATCATATCAACTTGCGACTCAACTTTCGCAGGTAGTCAGCATGATTGGTTGGCTTCGCCGTTTAGAGGTAAGGACGAATCGAATGCGAGTTTGGCCCGGTCGGCCGTTTCCGCTGGGTGCCACGTGGGACGGGTCTGGCGTAAATTTTGCCATCTTTTCTGAACACGCGACGCGAGTAGAACTCTGCCTGTTCGATTCTGTTGAAGACCGAACAGAAGCTCACTGCATCCCGCTGAAAGAGCAGACGGAACTCGTCTGGCACGGCTATCTGCCCGACGTGAAGCCCGGGCAACTGTACGGATATCGAATCGACGGCCCGTACGATCCCAATCAGGGACACCGGTTCAACGCTCACAAAATCTTGCTCGATCCATACGCCCGCGCGATCGGTCGTCAGCTCACGTGGTCGGACACGATGTTCGGCTACAAGGTCGGCGATCCCGCCGGTGACCTTTCATTCGACGATCGAGACAACGCCGACTGTGCGCCGTTGGGTGTGGTGATCGATCCGACGTTCCGCTGGGGTAACGACAAGCCGCTACGAACTCCGTGGCACAAGACGGTCATCTACGAAACGCACGTGCGCGGGTTCTCGAAGCTGCATCCCGAAATTCCAGAACCACTTCGAGGTTCGTACCTCGGGTTAGCTTCCAAAGCCGCCATTCGTCACTTTCAAAAATTGGGTGTGACGGCGGTGGAACTCATGCCAATCCACCACAACGTCAACGACCGCCATTTGGTGAAGCAAGGTCTCAGTAACTTCTGGGGCTACAACACAATGTCCTTCTTCGCGCCGGAAGCGCGATACTCGTCATCGGAGACTCCCCACGAAACTGTTCGTGAATTCAAACGCATGGTGAAGCGGTTACACCAAGCGGGTCTCGAAGTGATTCTTGACGTCGTCTACAACCACACAGGTGAAGGAAACCATCAGGGCCCAACGATCTCGCTGCGGGGCATCGACAACAAATCGTACTATCGAGTCCAGAACGGAGCGAACCGGTACTACCAAGACTTCACGGGTTGCGGCAATACGCTCAACATGCAGTGTCCGCGAGTTCTACAGCTCATCATGGACAGTCTCCGGTACTGGGTTTTGGAAATGCATGTCGATGGTTTCCGCTTCGACCTCTGCAGCGCACTGGCCAGAGAACTACATGATGTCGACAAGTTGGGCGCGTTCTTTGACATCATCCATCAGGACCCGGTTCTCTCTCGAGTCAAGCTCATCGCCGAACCGTGGGACTTGGGTGCTGGCGGCTACATGGTTGGAAACTTCCCCCACCTTTGGACGGAATGGAACGGCAAGTATCGAGACACCATCCGGTCGTTCTGGCGAGGCGATGGGCACGTGGTCTCTGAATTCGCTACTCGACTAACGGGCAGCAGCGACCTCTACGAACACAATGGCCGGCGTCCTTACGCGTCGATCAACTTCGTGACTTCGCACGATGGGTTCTGCCTGAACGATCTCGTGAGCTACAACGAGAAACACAACCTTGCGAACGGCGAAGACAATCGTGACGGCGACAGCCACAACATTAGCTGGAACTGCGGAGTTGAAGGGCCTACCGACGACGCCGACATCATCGCTCTCCGCGAAAAACAAAAGCGAAACTTCTTCGCTACGCTGATGGTGTCTC
>JBGCDN010000464.1:0-2589 GCA_045105495.1 Planctomycetaceae bacterium | reverse complement strand
CACAAACGCGGTGCTTTCAGGCAATGGCGGCGTTTCAATCGGGAGATGTCGATAAGGCTCGTCAACATCTTGCCGAAGCAGAAGGCGGCATCGGACGATTGGCCTTCACAGACAAGGTTGATCTCACACGAATAAACCGTTACGAACAACCCGACACCGCTCTCGCTCAGGCGATCGAAATACTGCAGGAAGCAAGACAGGTTTTGACGGTCGAGGTTGGCTCAGAAGATCGCCTCGAACAGGCAATCAAGGCCAAAGCGGAATTCGTCAAACTTCACCCTCTCGACAGCCAGGGAATCTTCGACCTGGTCACATTGCTGGCCGAAGCAGACCGCCATGAGGAACGCAAAGAACTCTATCGTCAAGCAATCAAGGATCTGGAAGACGTTGAAGCTCTCGAATCCCGCATTCGCGTCGCCCGCGGATTCCTGCTCGCCCCTTCGGACGACAAGACCTTGTTGGAACACGCCGCCACGGTCGCTCGCAAAGGCCTCCAAGCCGGCACAGAACTACTTGAAACCTGCTGGATCGAAACAACCCTCGGCATGGCCGAATACCGCCTCGGCAGATTCGAGCAAGCAGCAGACACTCTCACAAGATCCGCCAACTGGGACGGCGACGGTCGCAATACAGTCGGCCACGTCGCCCGACTCTTCCGCGCGTTGGCCCGACATAAGCTCGGACAAGAAGCAGATGCTGAGCGGGACATTCGCCTTGTGGCCAACAGGCTTGGACTATCGTCGTCTCGCGGCGAATTAGCTGCTGACAAACACGGCGTATCCTACATCAAGTCTGTCATCTATCCCGAAGCACAGAATCAGCTGAGACTCAGAGACGAATGAGTGGTCGCGTGCAGGTTACCCCAACGCCGACGACCGAGTGCTCTTTCCTCCTGGCTCCGATAGAGTCACTCAAATCAGCCCGGATGACGGCTCGTGCGTAGGCCCATTTTTAGCGTATGGCGTAGACGGTAGGGCTTAATGCTCGGCGATTTGCCCGTAAGTCAGTCCGGTGAAGTGCAGCTGCTTTGGCTCTCGCTCTTGAGTCCCGTGCGTCTCCGCCCAAGTTGCTTCGGTGACGCACGCCGAGGCTCATTTGGGTAACCGCCAAAGTGCGTCGGTCATATCGACCGAAACGATCGACTGAGTCGACCTTCCTCTTTCCGCGCATCGCGGCTCTGCGATCAATCAAGGTCACGGGAGACCGGCCAGTGGTTCAGATCTTCCGGTTGTCCATTTGCACTGATTGAGCACCGAGTCGTTACACCAGCGGACAGTAGTTCCCAAGCAAGATCTCGAAACCCGGCGATTCCTTCTTCATCTGAATCAGGCAGCATCAAGACTCGATTGTTGGATACCTCCCGAGTGTTATGCACGATTTGATTTATCTGTTGATCGGTAGCTCGGTTACTGCAGAGCCCAACGGCGCAGACATTCAGTTCTTCCAAGCGAAGAACATCGTTCATGCCTTCTACGATGACGAGTCCGTTTTGTTCGAGTGAGTTGCGAACGTAGTCTTCTTGCAGGCGGTCGGCATGACCGCCGTAGAGTTCGAGACCGCGTTGGTAGCCTTTGACGAAGCGATGTTTGTTTGGCTTTTGGCCATCGGGTTTGCCTTGGCGGAGCCACTTTTGCCACTTCGCCTCAAAGGAAAGGTCGCGGCCTGAGTAGGTGACGATTTCGCCTTTGACGTTACGGTGCGTATAGACGAGGTAGTTCTTGCGAAACAGGCTACGGCCGTTGCCAGGGATCCAGCCAACACCCCATTTTCGCATCAGGTCCGGTGTCATCCATTCTCTTGAGCGAACGTACTTTGCTGCTTCGGGACTCATCTGTGAGGGTTCGACGATTAGGTCTTCGTGCAGGTTTGCGAGTTCGCGGGCGGCTTCTTTGGGATGTCGGTGGAGCGGAACGTTGGTAGTTGGTTTCGTCGTTGGGGTCGGTGCTTGCGGCGTGGGTGGTTGTTGAGTCGCTGCGGTAGGCTGTTCGCCAGAAGAGATCTTTCGCAACGTAGCGACGGCATCTTTGAATTCATGGCCACGGAGTTTGCCACCGGTTGGTGGCTGCCTGTGTTCTAGCCCGTGGATCAGTGTCAGCAGGTTGCCTTTGACTTTGCAGCAATGCGCGTAGACTCGCTTGAACGAGTCGGTTCCGACGCTCAGGTTGCCGTACTGACTCTCGGCACAGCCTTCGTTGAACACGCAGTTCATGCGGTACTCGGTTGAGCCATCTTTGAGCGGGAGGCCGTAGTGGTTCAGGACGACATCCAACGGCGTCCGCTGGATCAGGTCATCGACATCGTTCATGTAGCCATAGTTCTTAGGTTTCATCAATCAGAAGTTATTTGGTTCGATGCTACACTGCTTTTCCTTAGATGACACACACTTCGCCATCGAAACGCCCCGCTGCTCAGTCGCACTGTCGCATTGGCCCGCGTGATGTTGAGATCCTGCATGCTCTGGAGCGCTGTCCGCTCACGGTGAAGCAACTTCTGGTTCTGAGCCGAACGTTCACGACGCCTTTTGTCGATGCGAACAATCTGGGAAGACGACTCAGGCGGATAGCCAACGCTGGCTACGTCAACAGTTGG
>JBGCDN010000463.1:0-4569 GCA_045105495.1 Planctomycetaceae bacterium | reverse complement strand
CATAGCCAGCAACATCGTCCTCAAGTGTCGTGACCACAACCACCTGGTCATCCAGCCCATCGAATGCGTTATCGCTCTCGCTATCCAGCACCTTCACAACGACATCTGTCAGCTGGTCTCCATGTCTCCATCAAGAAGCTCATCATCGATTCCTTGAACCAATACCGACTGACCCCTGTCCCAGTTCGACGAAGTGAAGGTCAAAGTTACTGGAGAAACCGTGGCTTCAGATTCATCGGCACTAGAGACTTCAAAAACAACATTCCCGATTGGACGTACCGGCAAGACAACGGTAAACGAATCAGAGGAACCACTTTCAGCGACAATCGTTTGCCCGAAGCTTTCACCATTCGGCAATGGATCGGGAGTCACAACCGCGGCAGTGTTTGTCGTGGCATCCCACTCGATAGCCGCATCAGCGACTTGCTCAGCGGTTCCATCGCCAAAGTCGCCAGTCGCCGAGTACATAACGCGAACGTTGTCGGGAGTCAGCGTGCTGACATCAATCGCACCACTGAAGTTAATCTCGACTCGGTTCGTAAAGTCGTATGCAGTTCCTCCCGGCATCGGACTCATGCCAGTCACAGACGGACCGTGGTGCCGAGCTTCGGGGTTGATGGTGATGTCTTCTGAAATCGGTACGACAAAACCGGCCGCATCCATGACTTCGCCGACAATCCGATAGGCCCCCGCATCAGCCAACCAACGCGTGTAGAGCATTATCTGATTGTTTTCGTGGTGCCTACGCGATCGAATCGGCCCAACAACACGTTGGCAGATGCGACACGATTCAGAGTAGCTCGGTGGAGACTTTGCGGAGGGCACGCGTCCGGCGAGTAAAGGCAGGAAAACTAGCGATAATGCGGCAATTTCGCATGGAGCGGATCCTTGTGGGCTATTTGGGTCGCATCGCGGCCATTTTTCGTACACAGCCACACGTAAGACCTCAACTCAACCGTTTAGATCCTCACAACCAGACGCTCTTATCTGGACATATTTATAGACTTCGGCAGTGTCACTAGCCCCGACTCAGTGACCATCCATCCAGCCGCTCGATCCTTCTCTGAATCGAAACCAATTTCTGCTCCGTCAGGAATGACCGCATGCTTGTCAATAATCGCTCGACGAATCCGCGCGTGGCGGCCGACGGTTACGCCTTCCAGCAGAATCGAATCTTCTACTGAGGCGTAGCTGCTAACGCGAACACGCGGCGAGAGAATCGAGCGCCGCACGGAACCGCCTGACACAATCGTTCCGGGACAGACAATGCTGTCTACCGCGTGACCAACTCTTGGAGGATCACCGGCTTCGTCGAACACAAACTTGGCCGGAGGATTCGGAGCGTGATAGGTGCGGATCGGCCAGTTCGCGTTGTACAAGTTCAGCTGCGGATGAACCGAAATCAAATCCATGTGCGCTTCGTAGTACGCATCCAGTGTTCCCACATCGCGCCAATACTCGGCCTTACCGTTCTCGTCAGCGAATCGAAACGCACGAACAAGCTTCGAATCGATTATTGAGGGAATGATGTTCTTGCCAAAGTCCCGCGAACTACCCGCTTCCGTTGCATCGCGGTCGAGTTCGTTAAACAGGAACCCTGCTTTAAATACGTAGATCCCCATCGAAGCCAGGCACTGCGTCGGATCGTCCACCATGGTTTGCGGATTCTCCGGCTTTTCGGCGAACTGAACCACTCGACCAGTTTCGTCCGCTTCCATCACCCCAAACTGCGACGCCTCTTCACGCGCGACGGGTATGCACGCGATGGTTGCATCCGCGTTACTCTCGAGGTGCTCACGGAGCATCCGCGAATAGTCCATTCTGTAAATGTGGTCGCCTGAGAGAATCAAAACGTGCTCAGGACGCTCACGTTCAATGGTGTAGATATTCTGATACACGGCGTCAGCAGTGCCCTGGTACCAGTGCTCACCAATCCGCTGCTCCGGGGGCAGAGTCGTGATGAACTCGCCAAACTCCGGACACAAAAACTGCCAGCCACGATTAATGTGACGATCAAGACTAGCGGCCTTGTACTGAGTCAAAACCAGCATTTGACGCAGACCGCTGTTCAGGCAGTTGGACAGAGTGAAGTCAATAATCCGGTAGGCGCCCCCGAAGGGAACCGCTGGTTTTGTGCGATCTCGAGTCAGCGGTTCCAGCCGTGTGCCCTTGCCACCAGCCAGAATTACAGCGACGACGCCTCGCATAGTATTGCTTCCAGAGCAGTGCTCGATGAGGTTGTGAGTCTCCGGACTGCTTTTACCTAACGGAGTACGAGTGACATTATGACCAACCGCGTATGCGGAACAATGCTCGCCGCAGTTCTGTCCCGATTTAAGCCACCCAAACAGCTCTCAGAAGCAGGCCGTTGGCCTACCCTGCATCGCCTAAAACCTGACCGAACCCAAACACCTGGTTTTCACTCTTGAGTCTGGTCAGACGTACGAATACAAGACCCGCCTGACAGGGTTCAAAGACATGCGACCCTGAGTTCATCGTCTACCCTGAATAGAGGAAACACACATGGCTACAGAACGCACACTCATTCTCGTCAAACCCGATGGCGTGCAGCGCAAGCTTATCGGCCGGTTGATTACGCGAATCGAAGACAAAGGCCTGCAGATCATCGGCCTGAAAATGCTGCAGGTCACACCAGAACTCTCTAAGCAGCACTACGCAGAACACGTTGAAAAGCCGTTCTATCCGCTGCTGGAAGACTTCATCACATCAGCACCCGTTGTAGCCCTCTGTATCGAAGGCCCTGAAGCAATCGGCGTGATGCGAACACTCATGGGCCCAACCAACGGCCGCGAAGCTGCACCGGGCACCATCCGTGGCGACTTCGGAGCCAGCCGTCAGATGAACCTGATGCACGGTAGCGACGGACCAGAAGCCGCTGAAAAGGAAATCAGCGTCTACTTCAAGCCAGAAGAACTTTGCAGCTACGATTCATCACTCGGCTGCTGGACCTGCGCCGACGACGAAAAGTAGACAGTCAGTTTTGACATCGGTTGAAACGCTGAGGAGGGCACCAATGGCCCTCCTCTTTTCATGCGCGGTGTGCGGCTGATTTCGACGCGTTTGCTGAACCGTTACACTCCTCCCGAAACCTTCCAATCACAAACCCTGAGGCCACAATGCTACACCGAGTGACCTATCTAACGTCGATCTTCATCGCCCTTGCCGTGACCGGTTCCGCGACCGCTCAGCTAAAGACCGGTTGGCGAGCTCACGACCTCAAGCGTCCAGCTGCACCCGTCGTTAATCCGGGCAAGTCAACGCTCCCAACTGGTGTTCCGTCTGATGCGATCGTTTTGTTCGATGGCAAAGATCTGTCCAAATGGCGGAACGCTCAAGGCAAAGATGCTGGCTGGAAAATTGTCGATGGAGCCATGGAATCCGTCGCAGGCAGCGGCTACGTCTACTCGCGAGAGGAGTTTGGCGATTGCCAGTTGCACGTTGAATGGGCTTCGCCAGCGACGGTCAAAGGTAACGGACAGGGTCGAGGCAACAGCGGTGTGTTTCTGATGGGCGACTACGAAGTTCAGGTTCTCGACAGCTTTGAGAACCCAACCTATGTCGATGGTTCAGCAGGTTCCATCTATGGCCAATACCCACCGCTGGTAAACGTCAGTCGGAAGCCCGGTGAATGGCAGTCCTACGATATCGTCTTCACCGCTCCCCGATTCGAAGAAGATGGAAAACTGAAGTCAGCAGCAAGAATTACGGTTCTACACAACGGCGTTGTCATTCAGGCGAACTCAGAGATCATTGGCCCCACCGCTTGGATTGTGCACGAAGAGTACAAGAAGAAAACCAAAGGCCCGATCGGCCTGCAAGACCATGGCAACCCGGTTCGCTACCGCAACATCTGGGTCCGCCCACTCAAACCACGCGCTCGACCAGAAACACCCTACCCGGCCGAAACGAAACTGGACGCAGATCAAGCCAAGCTTCTGGTAGGCGACTACAGCGGCAACAAAGTCATGATGAAAGACGGCTTGTTGTACTTCCGATTCAAGAACCGACCGAAGCCACTTGAAATGGTTCCGCAGGAAAACGGTGAGTTCGGATTCCGAAAATCGGCCGGCCGCTTGAAATTCGAATTGAACGACGACGGCAAGCCCGCTGCCATCGACTTCACGCTCGACGCCACCGGCAACCGCAAAGCCAAGCGAAACGAAGATATCGAGCCAAAGCCAGCAGAAGAGAAAAAGCAACCCAACGACGCTTAACTCTCTGGCTCGCGCACACACGAAACTTCTTAAGAAGTCTGTGGACGCCTCCCAAAGTCCCCTCTCCCCGCGAGAGACTTATCACCTGCCATTAAACCATGTTGCGGGGAGAGGGCCAGGGTGAGGGGCCAACAAGAAAATCCGCACGTGCGTGGCAAATACAGACAGCGACTTCCTCAGCCTCCGAGGCCTTGGCACGTTCACTGCCACGAACTCCCCAAAAGTGCCCAACGCGAATAGCCAAACCTACGACGGTGCAAAGGCACCCTTTGCATCGTCTACGCTTTCGTAGAGATGCAAAATCTTCTCGAAGCCGACGATCCGAAACGCTTCC
>JBGCDN010000462.1:0-17811 GCA_045105495.1 Planctomycetaceae bacterium | reverse complement strand
CTGCAGAAAGTGGTTGGGACCGACGTCGGCGGATGGCAACAAAACGACGACAACGATTCTCGAACCGTCCGCGTGTTCCTCAGACGTGCCGTTTCCGAGTCGACGAGCCTCACCGTCCAGTTGTTTACTCAACCAAAGATTACAGACACCGTCAGTCCCATCACTATCCCCGATATCCGGCCAACAGAGGTCACTCGTGAAGTTGTTCAGGACGGAATCTTTAGCGATCCAGCTCTTGTTATTCGATCTGGCAGCGTGATTGGCGCGGCACAAATTGAACCGGGTGAATTTGGCGTACCTGCAGACTTCAATTTGAAAGACCGCAAGGCGAACCTCGCCTATCGCTATCGAGTTCGCCCCTACGCTGTTTCCATTTCTGTCGTCAGACCTTCCGCTCGACTCAAAGCGATCGCTGAACACGCAGTGTCGATCGAACGGCGGCGCATTCGCTACACAACGCGTTTCAACCTGCAGTCCCAAGGCGCACCACGAGGTCGGTTTGCGGTTTTGTTGCCCGATGGGTTCCTGCCGCTTGAAGTCTTCGCAACCAACCTCACCGATTGGTATCCCTACAAGGACGAATCGGGAGCCGATTTGCTGATTGTCGATCTGGCCTCTCCCACGCTTAAACCGGTCGAATTGGTTGTCACCGGCACGCTTTCCAGAGACCCCAACGAGTTGTTGGCGACGGTCCCGGTTCCGCGAATGAACGACGCAGACACGGCCGCTTCACAAATCGCAATTCGTATCGACAAATCTTACACATCGTCAATCAGCGACAGCGGAAGCTGGCACCCGATTTCACCAAACGCTGTCAGCACCGAAGTTCAAAACCTAGCGCCGTCCGAGATTCGTTTTGCGTTTCGCTCAGACGAGCTTTCGCCTGACCCCATAACCATTCAACTGGATCAGATGTCCGCAACGCTGTTTGGAGAAACCGTGTCTGTCATTAGCCTGACAGACACATCTGTTGAATACTCACTGAACTTCAAATGGATCGTCCGGCAAAGTGCTACGGATCGATTGGCATTTTCGGGACCAGACTGGTTGGCTGGAAAGTTAGAAGTTCGCTGCAACGGCCTACGACAAGTGATCGAATCAGAACCCGTGGACGGTCGCATCACCTGGACTTTGGTGCTGCAAGAACCAGTCAGTTCAGAACACTTCGCACTCGCTGTTGCCACATTCCCTCCAGTCACAGCCGGGAACCTGCGAACTCCGTTGTTGCGCTTTGAACCCGGTTCCAACGCCACGAATCCAATTCAGGTTCAAACCCACTACGCAGTCGTTTTGAATCAATCCGAAAGACTCATCACACCCGTCGATCCATCCCTTCGAGGCGTGCAGCCAGACGAACTTCAAATCAAAATCCCCGCCCGCTACCTCGATCGCGCGACGCAGATTCTCGCTGTCCCCGGCAACGCGCCGCCTGAGTGGACCGTGAGTACGCCCGAACGCAGAACGGGAGCGGCGGCCACGGTGAATCTTGCCGACTTGCGAACGGTCATTGCTGCGGATGGTTCGTATCGGACGAAAGCCGTTTACACAATTCGCAACCGATCCCGCCAGTTTCTTCCATTGGTTCTCCAGGACGGAATGACGGTGCTATCTGTCTTCGTCAAAGGCACCCCCGCGCGACCTGTCGTGACGACGCGGAACGAACAACAGGTTCATCTCATCGCACTGCCGCGAACAAGCGAAGCCGATTTGTCGTTCGCTGTAGACATTGTTGTCTCGGGAAGAATCGCGGATCAATCGGTCGCTAAGGGATTGAATATCGCCGGTTCTGAAATCCAACTGGCTGTGCCCGAAGTCGTCAGCACCAGCGATGACGCTGAGTTTGGAATTCCAGTTGCGATGACAGTTTGGAAAGTCCATGTGCCGAAATCATGGCATGCACGCATGATTCAAACTGCCAGCAATGTCACGTTGCAGGACGAAGAATCCAGTGACGTCATTCGAGTGATGACATCATTGAAGGAAGCGGTAGACCAATCACTGTCATTCAGTAGCAAAGGGGACTACCGCCGCGGCAGCTATTTGAACAAACAAGCCGCCGCCTACGACAACTTGAAGCAGGTTGAACAGAAGATTGCCGCTGACCAAAGCCGCGTTCAAAACGACGAGGTCGCATCTGAGCTCAGAGAGCTGCGTTCCAACATCAACCAGCTACAACGTCAACTCGCAGACCAGGGAGTTCAATTCAACGCAGACGCATCCAAGGCTCAACTACAGCAGTCGCAACAGACCTACGATGTTTCCGAAGATTTCGTCACCAACTTCAACAAGGACATCGCCGCAGGAAACGGAGTTTCTGTCGCACCGCAGGAACAGGTACAGCCGAAATTCCGATTCCGAATTCAAAACGCGGCCCCGTTTTCCTCAGGTGCCGTACCAAACACAAAGTCGAGGGGCGTGCAGCAACAGCCTGCGACGCAGCGGGCTCTGCAATCGTCCACAAGAAACCGATCCAGCAAGAAGAGCTTCCAGAACTTCAATAAGCAAAACTACAGAGTGCAAGTACCTGAACCATCGCCTTCAATTTCGTTCAACGGCAATACGATGTCAGGCGAGGCTGTGGAACCGAACGCTCCAACGCCAGACATGTTTGGCGATAGCCCGTTCGCGGAACCGTCTTCCAGCATGAATGTTCAAGGAGATATTGTCCTTCAACCACTTGACGACCTCGGTGCCGTCGTCATCAAGGGCAATCAAGCGAACATCGACACTGTACAAGGCATCTTGGAGGAACTAGGAGGCGCTGTCGCTGAGAAGACATGGACACAGACCGGCGGCCTTTCTCTTCCCATCGATTTGGCAAGCGACACAGTACCGCTCAACTTCTCAAAGGTTGGAGGAACTCCAGAGCTAACTCTTCGAGTCCGACCAGCAGGCACAATGCGAAAAGGCTATGGCCTGATCTGGGCAGCTGTTTGGTTGGGTATCGCCGTGGCGGCTCTGTTCGCTTATCGACGCGCTGGAACGGATGGACTTTGGAGCTTCGTCCCGACTGCAGTCGCCTTCGTTGGGCTGGTTGGCTTCGTTCTGTTGACCGGTTCAAACGCCAACTTCGCATTCGCAGTGTTCGCCGTGGGTGTTCTTCTCATCGGCATCCGCGCCGCCAAACGATCCGATGACCAACAACACGCCAGCACCTAACACTCAATCGCCCACAATGCGCGGCCCGGTGGGCCCACGGTTGAACGAGAGAAGCGACACCGGTCGCGAAATCGCAGCGCCTTCAGCAGAATCCGAACCGCTTGAGGCTTTTGACTCAGATTCCTGCGGCCAATCGAACGATGACAAAAGAAGGCCAATCGAACCCTCACATGGTGATCCCTTCGCATGGAAACCACGCTCCATCAACAGCTAAAAACGCTGTACGCCACTGGCGATCAGAAGGAAGTCACGCTCGACCAATACCGCATTGATGCCATCGACGAACAAGGTCGCCTCGTCGAAGTGCAATGTGCCGGGCTGTCAGCAATTCGTGACAAGATTCGAAAGCTGGTCAAGTCGCACGATGTTGTTGTCGTCAAACCCATCATCATGCGAAAGACATTGGTGAAGCGTAATCGAAAGCGAGGAAAGATCGTCTCGCGGCGCAAGAGTCCATCAAAAGGCGACGTGCTGGATCTGTTCGACGACCTCATTCACTTCTGCACCGTGTTCCCTCACGACCGATTGACGCTCGAACTCGCGTTCGTCGAGATTGAAGAACACAGGCTTCCACCGCTAAAAAAACGCTGGACGAGAAAACGATATCGCGTGGAAGATCGAGTTCTCCTGGACGTCATCGATCGCGTTCAGCTCACCAAAGCCACCGACCTGAACGACCTGCTACCCAACGGCTTGCCCGTCGGCAGTTTTACAACGCGAGAGTTGGCCGAACAGATTGATCAGCCAAGGTGGATCGCCCAAAAGGTCGCCTACTGCCTGCGAAAAACCGGCGCCGTCGAAGCTGTTGGCAAACAGCGAAACGCAATTGTCTATCAGGAAGCCACCACCCGAAAAGCCGCATAGCCCAACTTCAAGCAGCGGCGACATCCGACGCCACTCTCCCGCTCGCGGGAGAGTCGAGCTCTCAGGCCCGGAGAGGGTTTTGCACGGCAGCCCACCTCCGTCGCGCGCGATTCAGATTGAGTGAAGTGACGGCCCTCCCCATCGATTGGGCTCCGACCCGACCGTAAAACGAGAGGGTGACTGTTAAGTCTCTTCCTCCTGCGCCGCACTCACGCGTGCAACGAAGAGTGTTGTGTCGTCTTTGCCAGCGACGTCCGTTGCTTCAGTCATCAGGACGCGGGCAGTCTCTTCGACACTACGCCCGTCTGATTCGCTCTTCGCTAGTTCGCGTTCAATCCGGCTGTTCCAGAGTCCATCTGTCACCCCGTCAGTACAGAATAAAAACCACATTCCGGCCTTCAGTTGCTGACTGCCAATCTGTGGGTCAATCTTCAGATTCTTGTTACCAATCACCTGCTCCAAGACATTCCGCGTCGGGTGATTGCGTGCTTCGCGTTCGTTGATCTCGCCTTTGCGAAACATTCGCCCCACGCGCGAGTCATCGTACGTCAGCTGTTCGAAACGGCCCTCGTGATAGCAGTAAATCCGACTATCACCAACATGTGCGAAGTACAATTGCCGGCGAGTAAACATCCCGCAAACAAGCGTTGCCCCCATCCCTTCAACGCCGGGTGTCGATTCAGCCACGCGATTAATGAACTCGTTCAGTCGTAAAACAGAATCCGCAAGGTGCGACTGCGGATCTGCATTTGTGTGGAACGCTCCCATCTGAGCCGGAAGGAACCGGGTCAGTTCGTTCACAACGAGATTGCTGGCATAGCCACCGCCAGCCACGCCACCCATTCCATCACTGACCACCAGCGTCACCCCGGCGTCGCCGAGTCCCAATTGGTCGTGAAGCGACAACGCTCTTGGTTCGCCACCTTCAGCAGCAAACGCAGCCAACGCGTCTTCATTCCCCTTCTTCCGCACACCCTCAACCGACAACCCGAACCATTCGAGACTCAACTCTCCCGTTGGTGCCGCTGGTTCGTCGTCAAGATTCAGAACCGTTGCCAGCTCAAAATCGATAATGCAGAAGCGGCCCTTTCGGCCATCGTAGGTAATATTGCGATCGAAGGGATCGTCATGAACAACACCAAAGTTTTCTTTCAGTTCGCCGAATAACTCTTCGCACTTCGACTTACTGACGGAATCACGAGGAACCGGTTTCCCGCAGTTTGTCGTGGTGATCGTTAGCGTGGCTTCGTCTGCCTCCAGCAACTGTGGAACAAAGTCACAACCTCGTTCCTCCAAGATTTTCAGCACGCGTACTTCTGTGGCGAATCGTTTGTCGGCATCGGTTCCGCGAAACGTCTTGAACACGCGCCCGTCAAAACCAACGCGTACGATTGATCGAATTCCATCCTTTGCAATCTTCATACGCGTTAGCCTCGTGTGTGACATCGCATCTGGCAAGTACAATGAAATCACAAGCAAATAAGTTATGACAATTCTGGCCTCTCCCTTTCGTTGAGAAGGAACGCAGTTCGGTCATGAGCAACCAAGAAAGCAATCGATCCCGAGATAACATGTCCAAGTGGCCGTCACCGCGAAACGTTGTACTTTCTGCGTGCGGGTTGATCGCTTGCATGGCAATCGGGCTAGTCGTATTGCGCATGTTGGGAGGAGGGGCGACTCCAGCTCGGAGTCAATGGCCCCTCGAACTCGGCGATATGGTCGCAGTAACCAGAACCCCGAAGTCCGAGATCAAGCTCATGGTCTTCTACGGCGGCTTCCTGGACGAGGAATCTGTTTGGCGACTTACGGCTTCTCCCGAGCAACATCAGAACTTAGTCGAGAACCTGAAGGTGTACGAACTTGCTGAAGTTGAGGCCAAAACGGTCCCGACAGACTTCGAGCACATCTTCCCTGTCCTTTGGCGTCCGACTCGCAACGCGGCCTGTCGGTTCTTCACTACACCAGACTTCCCATGGAATTCTCGGGGACAAGACGGAACCCAATTCGCACTTATGTACGATCCCAACAGCCAACACTTGTTCGTTTGGAACAAGGACAATTTCTAGCCCGACGGGCCTGTTCATTCGATGTCGTACCTTCTCATCTCCATCGAAGTCTCGGCCCATACCCTCCACAGCACTCGTGCCGTAAGATGTAATTGACACAAGAAACGAGTGACCTCCTGATGCTAACAAACCGAGGACGATGGCTAGTGCTGCTTTCTGTCTGCGGCTGCGCGCTGGGGATTGCACGGTATAAGGAATTGTTAGCGTTCGCTTCTTTGACAGCCGTTGTCTGGCTGATATTCGAATGGCTTGTGTTTCGCTGGCGAGTCGAGGTCGTTTGTCGATCACTTGAGGCAAGTCGAACCATCAACGGGCAGGATTCCTCATCAACGCTCTGGATGAATCGGCCGGCCGAGATCGAACTGACAATCAACTCGCGTGTCTTCGGCAGTCTGCCCTTCGTGCAATTCCACGACTTCTTGTCGGCTGGCCTCGAAACCGAAGACGAGGCCCATGTGCTTCAATGCAGCCTTCAGAATGAAGTCACGCATCGCTATTCGCTCATACCAAAAGCCGCCGGCCGATACATCATGCCTGGCGTTTGCACGCGGATCTCGGATTTGCATGGGCTGTTTTACGCTCAGCGATTTCTGCCCTGCAGTGATTCGTTCCGAGTTATGCCATCGCCGCTGCAAGCCGATTCTATTCCTCCGCTCACGAAGAGTCATAATTCTCTGATGCCACCGGGGATGCATCGGTTCCTCAGAGCTGGTTCCGGACCCGAGCTATTGGAACTTCGAGAGTATGCACCCGGGGATCCGCCGAAGTCGATTGCCTGGAAAGTATCAGCGCGCAAGGGCTCGCTGATGACACGACAGTACGAAAGCGAGGTTCCTGTTCGAGCCACGTTATTCGTGGATTGTTCGGCACCGGCTCGAGTTGGCATACCTGGTCACCGCGCGATCGATACGGCGATTGCAACCGCAGCGACTTTGGCCAAGTCACTGATGGCTGATCGAGACCCGGTCGGATTGGTGATGTACGGAGACAGCAAAACAAGCTTCGTAAAACACGGCGCCGGCGAACGGCATCTCTTCCGAATCCTCGACGCGCTGGCCAATCAATCATTCATTCGAGAAGCTCAATCGGTTCCGTATTCATGGCGACTGCTGGATAAGGCGTGGACTGTTTGCGATGACCTTTACCCAGAGCTGCTGGACCCACAGGTAAACCAAACGCCCTTCTTCATTCTCCCACTTCGCCCCCATCTAAGACGAACGTTCAAACGCCGACTCCAGATGGCTGCCGTGCTGGCGGACATCTTCGAATTACCGGCCGACGGAAACGTTCGGCTGGCAATGGACGACGCGGTCATGGCGAAGTTCCTCTGCCAGTTTCTGGACCGGATCGGTTCGCCGTGGATGGATGCCGTCTACAACGCACAGGGACGCAACATCGCGGTCGGACAAGGCCGGCTTGGCGTGTTGGCCGACGCCCTCACACGATCAATCGCAACCTCACGAGACAACGAAGTCTTCGTGCTGATTGCCGATCTAATCGATCATCACGGCTCACTCGGTCGGCTGCGTGACAGCATTAGAATGGCCCGAGCTCGGCATCATCGGGTAGTTGTCATTTGCCCCTGGCCCGCACCGGTTTCGGCAGAGAAACTGGAAACACTCCCCGACGACGCCATCGAACTTACTCAGCGATCTGAAGCACTAAGACTGGAGAACGCTGCCGAACAACTGCGTTCAGAACTCCGCCGGATGCAAGTTCCGTTCGCCATGGCCACTGAAGGCCGATCCGTCCGAATGGTGCTTGCCGAAGCTGGAATGGCACGCGACGGTCGGACCGCTGGAGTCGGTGTGCGATGAGTACGATTCAAACTGAAGCGTCCACTGAGGAAGTTCCCACCACGCAAATGGCCGAACTTGGAACGGGCATTTATGCTGTTGGCATGTTGCTCTCGGCGGGCTGGATTTGCATTTCTCTGCTGCAGGACGAACGTTTTTTCGCCTTCGCAGTCGTCGCCGGACTGGTCGCACTGACTTTGTTTTGCCGGACGTGGATGGTTGGCTTTGTCTACTTTGCCGCACTCGGGTTCCTACTGATTGCAGAACCAGCCGCCTATCGATCGGTCGAAGATTTCGATCCAGGTGAGGTTCTCTACGCGATCTCGATCATCATGTTCCTGATCACTTCAAGCAGATATTTGGTACTCACAAGTCCCGTGCTGCCCTACGGAACGCTTTCGGCGAAGGAAATGATTCAGGAGAGCATCGACTTTACAAAAGCTGCTTTCATCAACTCGCCGGAAGGTCGCCTCACGCGAAAATCGCGTCAGAACGCGCGGCTTCCGAATCGGCACAAGCGACTTTTGAAGCCAGAAGAGTTCCTGACCACAGCCGCGCGTGTTCTGCTTGCGACGATGATCGCGTACTGCCTGCTGAAATGGTTCGGTCCGAACCCCGCTGCGAAAGTTAGTTTTGGCCTTCGTGTTTCTGCTCTACGAGCAGCGTCGCTCGCATGGTTCTTAACCGGATTGATTTTGGTTCTTGGCCTGCTGTTCACACCAATCAGCTGGCTAAGACATTCGCCAAGACAAGCGGGAGTCTACCTGCGAGCACAACTCACGCGTTGGTGCTTCGGCGACCTGCGTCGCATTGTCCGGCATCTCATAAAGACCCGTCAGAAGGCCACGGTGAGGCGACTTGGGAAAGAAACACCAAAGCGCGTACCAATACTCGACGAACAAGGCACCGCTGTCCGCGCAAAAGGCGTGGGGTTGAAGAGCAAAAGAGAAAGCTAAGCACATGTTTTTCTGGTTAAGAGAATTCGCTGGCTGGGCACTGGCCGTCTTTGGTGTCTATCTAATTTGGCTGGCAATTGGCGAAATCCAATTGCCGCCAGAAGAGGAAAGAAGAACCATCGAGGGCGCCGTTCTTGGTGCAACCGGTGTGATGGTTCTACGCGGCGGCATTCACCTAATCCGCGCAGCCACAGCCGCGCGAATCGTGATGATACCGCGGGGCAAGAAGGCTGAGATATCGTAAGTGGACCAACAACGCATAGACGAACTCACGCGGGTTTACCGAGACGGACTGCTTGAAGACACGGTCCCATTCTGGCTGCGGCATGCCCTCGACGAAGAACACGGCGGATACATGACCGCCGTCGACCGCGCCGGCAATGTGGTCGACACAGATAAGGCGATTTGGTTTCAGGGACGATTCGCCTGGCTGCTATCAGAACTCTGCAACGTCGTTGGTCATCGCGACGAGTGGCTCGAACCGGCCCGCAGCGGAATCGACTTTCTCCGCAAACATGGCTTCGACGCTGACGGTCGGATGTTCTTTCAGGTCACTCGCGACGGGCAACCACTGCGAAAGCGGCGCTACGTCTTCTCAGAACTGTTTACTGTGATCGCCTATGCGGCATTCGCCAAAGCAGCTAGCGATCAACAAGCTTGCGACGAAGCGTCCAGCCTGTTTCGATCAACAATCGAACTGCTGAAATCTGATTCGCTTGAATCCAAGACTAACCCAAACACGCGACCGTCGCGTGGCTTTGGTGCACCGATGATTCTGCTGAACACCGCGTCGATCGTTCGGAAATGCATTGGCGAAGAACACGAAAACGCAGCGTTCTGCGATTCTTTGATAGAAGATTCCATTCAGCAAATGCGGTTCTTCATGAATGAAGAACATGAAGCCGTCCTGGAGATGGCAAGTCCTAAAGGAACACTGATCGACCACTTCGATGGACGCACACTCAACCCCGGTCATGCTATTGAAGGAGCGTGGTTCGTCCTTAACGAAGCCATGCATCGGAGCAACGATCGTGAGCTCATTGAAATGGGCACACGAATGCTCGACTGGATGTGGCGTTGGGGATGGGACGAAGAACACGGAGGCATAACCTACTTCTGTGATGTCCGAGGACTACCGGTTCAGGAATATTGGCACGACATGAAGTTTTGGTGGCCGCAGTGCGAAGCCATCATCGCCACGCTCATAGCATGGCGTCTGACTGGCAAGCAGCGGTACGCCGACTGGCATCGCAAGATTCACGACTGGACCTATGATCGTTTTCCAGACTCTGATTTTGGAGAGTGGTTCGGCTACCTACATCGCGACGGACGAGTATCAAATCAGTCCAAAGGAACCCTGTGGAAAGGCCCCTTCCACATTCCTCGCATGCAACTGACTTCGTGGAAACTGCTGGAAACACCAGAAAGCAAGTAAGCCGCATTGCTCCGAACGCGTCTCGTAGCCAGACGACAACGCGAAGCTTGAGCTCTTCCCCCAACTGATGCAGAACGCAGCGTGCAAGGCTGCCTGAGTGTTTCAAAGTGTCACATCGACTGGACACTTGGGTGGCAACGGTCCTGTAACTTGCGAAAACCGAAGACGAATCTTTTCGCCAGTAGCATCAAAGTTTGTGCGGAACTGTTCGAACAACGGAGTGTTTCAATGGCGACACATGCAGACGAAGTCGGATTCATCTGTGCGGCTCGTCACACTGGCATGGCATTGGCGTACCGTATTGCTGGAACGATCGGCAATCTTTGCCATCGTTTGAAAACGGCTTTCAACGCGTCGATCTGTTTGACAGAAAATCGGTGACAAAAATCCGGTTTCCTGTCATCCAAACTTCAAACCTGAACGTATACGACAACAGACGCGTGGAGTGCCTGCGAGGCCAAACTCGCATGGAGCAACTTATGAAAACACTGCTAACAAACCTGTTTGATGGATTGGTGACACTGCTGTGTTCAGCCGGTCCTCTCCGTGCAGTTGGCCAATGGTGGTGGCGTCGTCGATTATCAGTGGTTCACGCTTCGTTGAAGATGGAACACTACCGACGCCGCGCCTAGGACATAGTTCCGCCGCTGAGCCACACACCGACACACAAAGCGGGTCGGGAATGGATGCTACCGCGAATAGCATTCATCCCGGCCCGTTTAAGTTTGCGCGGTGCTGTTTGGGACGTGTTGCTCGGTTCTATGTGAGTCTACGGGTTCTATCCCGATTATCTCGGAGCTAACGAAATGTCAGAGATTATTCATCGACACCGATACTGAATTCGATCCATCTGAGAGTACTATTGGCTTGGTTCGCGGACAGTCGATTGTGTGACGATGGCTTCAACAACAGAAAACTCGCCACAGATTTCGGTCAAAGATCTGCTTCGATTTGTTCGACAGAGCCAGCTTATTGAATCGATTGATTGTGATCAGTTGGAAGCCGAATTTCTTCCTGCTGCACCTCAATCTACCGCCGCCAGCGTCGCCAGCGAACTCGTCGATCGCAAAATGTTGACTCGATGGCAGGCGGACAAATTGCTGCAGAGCAAGTACCGCAGCTTTCAACTTGGCAAGTACATGCTGCAGGGCCTGGTTGGCAAAGGCGGCATGAGCACCGTGTACCTTGCCGAACATCGCGTGATGAAACGTCAGTGCGCGTTGAAAGTCTTGCCGACACGACGTGTTCGAGATGCCTCATGGCTCGGTCGGTTCCATCGAGAAGCCCAGGTTGGCGCATCGCTGGACCATCCCAATATCATTCGCACTTACGATGTCGATTTCGTGCTGGATGGCAAAGCCGAAGTCCACTTCATCGTCATGGAATATGTGGACGGCGACGATCTGCGAAAGCTTGTTGAACGCAATGGCCCATTCGATCAGTGCACTGCGGCAGATTACATTCGCCAATCTGCTGACGGGCTCGCCCACGCACATCAAGCCGGGTTGGTTCACCGCGACATCAAACCTGCCAACCTTTTGCTGGACAAGAACGACACCATCCGACTAATGGATCTTGGGCTGGTGACCGCCTTCGAAGACGAAGGCGACAATTCACTCACGCGGGCTCACGATGAGAAGGTCATCGGAACCGCAGACTATCTCTCACCAGAACAGGCGCTTGATAGCCATCTGGTTGACACTCGGTCCGACTTATACGGTCTTGGGGGAACTCTGTATTTCCTTCTCACCGGTCGACCACCATTCAACCAGGGTTCTCTGGCTCAGCGAATTCTGGCCCATCAAACAAAAGAACCAGACTCACTTTCGAACCTCGTACCAGACATGAATCGTGACCTCGAATCGATTGTCCGCGGGATGATGAAAAAAGATCCGAAAGACCGATTCCAATCAGCGCAAGATGTCGCGGCCGCGTTGACACGATGGCTGTCAGTCAACGGAAGCGCGGCTTGGAAGACTCGGAACGCTCGGTTGCTGGAGTCGCTGCCGCCCGCGCCGCAGCTTGGTTCAAGCAGCGGGACGCCGACTGAAGACGATTCGTCTGACGAATACATTCCCATCGCTCAGCCCGTGATTCCAGACTTCGAATCACCCTACACTTCGCCGGAGAAGCAACTTGCAGGACCGGCGATCATTTCCAGCCCTGCTCCGTCAGAATCTTCTGTTCTCAACGAAGTGAATATTGAAGACGGCTTTGCTGACACTGGCCTATCAAGCCTTCGAAAGTCGAACTCAGATCGCGGCCTGCTTGTCGTCGCGGTCGCAATGTCGACTGGGTTCGCACTCTGGGTGCTGGCGGTCGTCTTCGGCTGGCTGTAGCCTGACAAAAGGTTGCTCGTATCGCGTTGGGAAGTTGCCCTAGCCTGCATTGGATTTAGAACCGTGGCCAAATCGTCACGATATCATTTCGCAATTTTGCTGCTCTCGATCGCCATCATCGGGCTGGCTTTCGCGCTCGAAACGCGACCGGACGGACGGGTGTTCTTCCGCACGAACCCAGACCGGGTTCTTCCACACACCTGTGCAAGTAAGGTCCTGTTTAACATGGACTGCGCCGGCTGCGGCTTAACGCGTAGCTTCATTCACCTGGCGGCCTTTCGCCCAGAGGAAGCCTTTCGCATTCATCGAGCCGGACCGATTGTCGCGTTAGTTGTGCTCTTGCAAATCCCCTTCCGAATGCTGCAAATCGGACGACTACGACGTGGCCAGCCCCCTTATCAAGCTGAATGGCTTTGGTGGGTTGTGGGCATCGTCATCGCGTTGTTGTTCATCCACTGGTTCCTGGCGAGGTTCGGAATCTGACTCGCGTCGGTTCGGTCCCCAGTATCAATCTGGCAGAATCTACAAATCTCGCGTAAGGCAGCAGGCAAGACGACGAGATACTCCCGCGGGGCCGTGTTTGGAGCTCCCGTTTGTCAGCCAGGGAGCCTCGTGTGACACACATTTACCGCCTGCTTTTGTTTGGATTCATTCTTCTCGGACTCACAACAAGCAGCCATGCTCAGGGACCTCTGACAGCCGGCTGGGTGACCGGCGAGTCACTCGACGGTGAACTGAAAAGCAAGCTGGACCAATTCGCAAAGGTCGCGGAAGAACTCAAATCGAAGACAGGAACCCCCGGCGCGGCGATCGCGGTCATTGTGGATGGCAAGCTGATCTACAGAAACGGACTCGGTTTCGCGAACCTCGAGAAGAAGCTACCGGTCGAGCCAAATACACTCTTCGCCATTGGTTCCTGTACCAAAGCTTTCACAGGATTCCTTGCGGCTCAACTTGTCGACGAAGCGAAAATTGGCTGGTTAGATCCAGCCGTTGAACACATCCCGAACTTCCGCCTGAACAGTCCCTATGCAACGAACCGGGTGCGACTGAAGGAACTGTTCACGCACACAACCGGAGTTGCACGGCACGACCGACTTTGGCTTGGAACCGATCTAAAACGAGACGATGTCGTCGGTCTTCTGTCCCACCTGGAATTCAGTTCGTCACTTCGAGAACGCTACGAATACAACAACCTCATGTTTACCGTTGGCGGTCTTGCACTCGCAAACGCCGCGGATACCACATGGGACGAACTGGTCCGAGAACGTATCTTCAAGCCGCTGCAGATGAAGACGTCGTTTACTAAGTACGACGAGTTCATGAAGGCACCCTCAAAGTCGATCGGCTACGACCCGGGTGGCATTAAGCGTTTGCCGCACCGCAACGTCGATACAGTCGGGCCTTCGGGTTCTATTACATCGTCTATCGTCGACATGACGAATTGGTTAGCCATGCTGGTTAACAGCGGCAAGGTTGGCGACAAGCAACTCGCGAGTGTCGAATCATTCAACTTCACAACCGCACCGCAAGTGGTAATCAATCCTGTCGAACGCGTCTTCTATGGAATTGGATGGGAAGTCGTTCCCGAACGAAAGTTCAGAACTTTCAAGCACGGCGGCGGAATAGACGGCCAGAATTGCTACGTGAAAGTTCTGCCGGAAGCGAATTTTGGAATCGTCATCATGGCGAACCAGCAATCTGATTTCGACGATCTTCTTTCCGTCTACGCATCCGACATCTTCGTGCACTCATCGTTCGAAAGAGACGTAGAGAAAGAAGATGAAATGGAGGCGAGAAAGAAGCGATATCTCGCTGACATATCGCGATCACAGCCAACGCAAACCAGCGAAACGCCGATTCCTCTCAAGATCAGAGAAAACTACAAGTGCCGCCACGCATTGGAACACTATCTCGGCAACTATCGACATCCTGCGTACGGCATGATTCAGATCACACGACAGGCAAAGAACCGAATCGATTTCACGTTCAATGATCTCAAAGGCCCAATCGCACACCGCGGCTACGAGTATTTCCATGTGACGCTGGGCCCCAGAGGGATACTCGAACTCGGATTCAGGGACGATGGCCAAGGGAAGGTTGCTGCAGTGACCACACGCCTTGGCTGGGGCGATCCGGAAGTAGTATTCGTGAAAGAAGGCCACGAGAACAAAGATGTCCAGCGGCTGGCTAAACCAACTCTCGACGGCAAAGACAAACCGAACATCCTGCGAAGCAACAAACTCGACATCGTGTACCGTGTCGGCACCGGCTGGCCCAACGATTGGCAAATCATTCCGTCAGTCCCTCTCGATACGCTCGACGTCAAATGCCCGCCGGGCAGAAAGGTTCGAGTCACGTTTCAATCGGATGTTCACGAGAAAAAGTTCGCGGTAAGTGCTGGAGAGACCATTGAGTTCGAAATCCTTCTGCCCGACGGAAAGATTGCGAAAACGGCCATCGTCGGGAAGTAAAGTTAGCCAACGCCGGGCGTCTATCACCAGTTTGCAAAGCAAAGGCAGCATTTGACCTGACGTGTGCGGAACCAGACAATGACGTTCCGATTCGGTCCGCTCAACGGGGGTGCAGAACTTGCGTTTCCTGCAAGCAGCTCAGCCGAGGCCTGCTCAGGGATCACGCTTCAGGGAGAGATGGTTATCGTGCCTGGATTTCTTGCCATAGCCAGGACGGTGGTTGCTTGGTTCACTCTTGGTTCCGCCACGCTCTCATCGCTCTTGCATTCGCAGCGACTCTGACCGGAACTTCAGACGCCGCCGACAAACGACCCAACATCGTTTTGATCATGGCCGATGATCTGGGGTACTAAATCGTGGAGTGTACGATTTGCTGAATTTGCACACGGTTTCGCACGAAAACCGCGATAGTGAGTCAGGGCAAGACAGTGGCGTTCAGGGGAGTTTGTTACACCTTGCTACATGCCACGGAATGCAGAGTTTCTTGACGCGAACGATTGCGCATGGTCGGTTGTAATCACCAAAGCAACCACGGATTCCAGAGGCGCGCAAGACCCAAGTAGGAAACAGCCCAGTTCGGGTCTGGCGTCGACTTGAATCGTAGCCGCTTAGAAGGTGGCTGCTCTCGCGCTGTCCCGAGACATCGATCGTTTCCCGTCTGCCCTTGCGGTCCCGAATGAGCATTCGTCGGTAGTCCCAGGCAGTGACCGCCACTTTACCCACTTGGAGGGACTCTTGATGGCTCTGACGCGCCTTGGGCGATATCGTCTGCGCTGAGACGCTTCTGGACTCAGGTATCTCGCTGGCCGAAAAATGAGTGCTCCAATTCCAGAGGCATGAGGTCGAGCACGAAGCCAGTTCAAGTCGCCGGGTGAGGATGGATCGAGTAGCGGAGATGCAACGTCGGCGGCGGGAGTCACCAATGCCAACGACACTCGAATCTGCTGCCACCTCATACATTCGTTCCAAACGCCTTTCTAATGGTACTAAGGACGAATACTCCTCCACCATTCGGAAATGGCGGCAATGGGGACAAGGGAGTCCCATCGAAGCCCTAAGCCGTGGAGAGCTACGTGAGTTTCTTGATTGGGTTCACGAGAAAGCAGTTTCTGATCACGGCGACAATCCCGGCCGCACTGCCAACAAGGCAAGAGAACAACTCCGGGCCATTCTTTCGTGGGCGTGGGAACAGGACATTGTGGAGGCGCTGCCGCGATTTCCGAAACCCAAGGAACAGCGTGATGTCGCCGGGCGATACTACTTATCTAAGCCAGAGCTCAACGCACTCTATTTCGCCACCTACCGGATGAAACGACCGCGTGGTTGGCGGTGCGAATCGACTATTTGACAGCACTGGAGAACGGCGTTGGTTCTTTTCTTCAACTACGGCCTTGATACCGGAACAGTCTGGAAGTCAATACCCGCACATGAGCCAATTCGATGGAGACACGTGTCGTGGGATCAGCAGTGCCCCGACGGTCGGACGAAGAAGCGATCTCGATACGGATGGTTGTTCTACCGTCGAGTAAAGACGGGGAAGAGATTCTATCGACCAATGAATCGCGTCGTGCGTGATCACCTTCGCAGCATCGCTGCCGATCATGGAACACCAGATGATGTCGTCGTCGCTGGTGGAGGTGCTCGGCCGAACGCAAGGTTTCGACAACTCTGCGATCTGGCCGCGATAGGACCGAAGGTTAACGTTGAGACAGGCAAAGAAACGAAGTGGAACTTGAAGGATCTCCGCAAGACGTGCGCCACGCACTACGACGCACACATGCCGGAATCATCGATTGAGATTCTCGGCCACAGCGTCGGTGGTGTGACGTACCGACACTACGCGCATCGCGACCCGCCGGCATTCAAGGCGATCATGACGATCCCACAACCAACCGCATTCCTTGGCCTGACCAGAGGAATCGAAGGGATGTGCCCTTGCTGCAGACGTGAGTTTGAGGCCGCGAATTGACTCTTGGCAAATCGAGCCGCGCCATCAGTGACTGGCGCGGTTCGACAGTCGGTTCCATGGCGGTGGTTCACCGAAGTAACTGAACAGTCTGGTTCGCCGATACCCCAAGGTTAAGGTCGAGTTCGTTGGCAGAGTCCCTCGGTCATCAGCACCGAAGCACCTTGGGCAGAGTCAGAAATACCAGCGGGGTGCGTCACCGACGCGCCTTACAGCGCCCCAAGAGTACTCGCACGCATCGCCGAGTTCTGTACTGACCGGCGTCGGACAATGCCTGCGGATGAGCGGGCCGCTTTGTGACCGCGTTCGATTCTGTCGCTAGAACGGCAACCGCGCCGTTCGTCGCTCTACTGATCGATGCGACAAGCAGGCAGGGCTTCGCGCAGTCGGTTGATACCTTCCTGAGTGACTCCCGTTTGGGAAACGCTCACGGTGGTAAGGCTGTTGAGGCCGACAAGGTGCTTGAGGCCTTCGTCTGTAATGTTGGTACCGGCTAGTAGCAGTATTTTGACTTGATTCAGGTTCTGTAGGTGAGCCAGGCCTTTGTCGCCGATCTTTGTGTTCGACAACCGAAGGTCTCTGAGTGTTGTCAACCTGCCAACATGCGTTAACGCTTCGTCCGTAATGGGCGTGTTGTTTAGCGTGAGAGTATGCAGTTGTCGGAACCCTGCGTTCCCGAGGGTTGCGAGGCCAGCATCGGTGATTTTCGTTTGCTCGAGGTTGAGCATCACTAGTTTCTTTAGGCCGATGAGATGA
>JBGCDN010000461.1:0-2609 GCA_045105495.1 Planctomycetaceae bacterium | reverse complement strand
TCGAATTCAGTCTGTGATCCAGACTTCAACATGAAGAACTCGAACGTCTTCTTATCTTTGCCATGGTAAGTCGTAATCGACTTGAACTTCGTGTTCTTACCCTCAGGACTCTTACCCTTCATCAACATAGTAAGCTTGTTTGTCTTTGCGTCGTACGTGCCTTCCATCGTCGTAAGATTAGCGGATGAAGATTCGTGCCAGCTGCCGACGAACTTCTTCTTCTCAGCGTCGTAACCCATCACGCCGTGCGACTTAATCGGCATGCCCATGTACTCATACGACATGTCGCTTAGGCTCCAAAACGGACCCAGCATTTTCACGGTTTCTTTACCCTTCGACTTCATCTCTTGTCCCTCGTAGGACATAGAGATTTCGATGTCCCAAGTACCGACATCCTGCTTGAGGATCGCATGCTCGGCAACCGGCTTCGGAAACCCCTCCGGGACTTCCTGCGTAGTCGGACCACAGACAAGCACAGCAGCACAGATTCCCAGCGACAGACTCATTGCATCTCTCCAAAAAGCGTTTGTAACCTTGGGCTCATGTTACGTCGCACCACTTCATGCTCAAGTCACTGGGCGACTGTCACTGAGCATCCAGTAGCCTCTGACTTACCCGTAGGAGAGATTCAAACTACGCTGTTTGAAGTCAAAGCCCCAAATATCCCGGCAGACCATCTTAGGAACCGGACATGCATCGCCTCACCTTCTTTCTAATTCTGGCCGTCGCAACGCCGACGATCGCTCAGAAAAAGTTCGTAGCGAACTACGAGGAATCCAAGATTCCAGAGTTCACACTGCCGGATCCGCTTCTGTTCGACAACGGGACGTCGGTTCAAAATGCCGCTGACTGGGAATCGCGACGCCAAGAGATTGTTGCCCTGTTTGCAGACCAGGTTTATGGCAAAGCACCAGCTCGCCCGAAGACTTTGCTAAGTGAAATCTTCGATCAACAAGATGTCTTCAACGGCACAGCCAAGCGCTTGCAGATTCGCATCCATTTTGGAGCCGACACTGCAGCCCCTCACATGGACGTAATGGTGTACTTACCAAAGGGAGTAACAAAGCCCGCTGCATTCCTGACTCTCAACTTCAAAGGTAACCATTCCATCGATCCGGACCCAGGCATTCGGCTGTCGGAATCATGGATGCGTAGAGGAGCTGGAATCAAGAGCAACAAATCCACCGAACCAACCCGCGGCGCCGCCCAAAGCCGCTGGCCGATTGAGAAGATTGTCAAACGCGGATATGCGCTGGCAACAATCTACTACGGCGACATTGACCCCGACTTTGACGACGGATTCAAAAACGGTGTCCATGCTCTATCGCCGCCTAAAACGAAAAGCGACTGGGGTTCAATCGCGGCCTGGGCGTGGGGCCTCAGCTGTGCTTTGGACTATTTTGAAGAGAACCAGATTGTCGATCCGAATCGTGTCGCTGTATTTGGGCATTCTCGACTGGGCAAGACATCGCTGTGGGCTGGTGCCAGTGATCCGCGATTCGCCATGGTCATCTCCAACAACTCCGGCTGCGGTGGAGCCGCCATCAGCCGCCGCGCAATTGGTGAGACGGTTGGACGGATCAACACGGTGTTCCCACATTGGTTCTGTGACAACTATTTGCAGTACAACGAGAATGAAAACGCATGCCCGGTCGATCAACACATGCTGATCGCCGCCATCGCTCCAAGACCGGTTTACATTGCCAGCGCAAAGGAAGACCGATGGGCAGATCCAAAGGGTGAATTTCTGGCCGCCCGCTACGCCAACCCGGTGTTTCGCCTGCTGAAGACAGAAGGGCTACCGAGTTCCAACATGCCGGCCGTTGACGAACCTATCCATGGGCGGATCGGATACCACGTACGTACCGGCAAGCACGATGTGAAAGACTTTGACGGGAACCAATACCTGGACTTCGCCGACAAACATCTCTCGAAGAAGTAGCCAACAAGCAACTCGCGATCACCGTAGATTCGGATAAGCACATTGAGTGGAGTGAGCAATGGTGACGACTCTTGTCGCTGCGTCAGTCTTGGCAATCATTCAGGCCAACCGCGAATCATTCCAAATCTCGCGACCCCAGCTTGAAGCCTTTCAAATCTTCCAACGCGATCGCGTCACCGTGATCTATCCTTGGGACACATCCGGCGCAGAAGCTTGGTCCAAGGGAGTTGAATTGCCATCCCTGGACCAGTTGAAGGGAGACCTGCCGCTCATCGGTATCAAGGGACATGCGTTCTGGACCACTCAGCGAACCTTAGCGGCGGCCACAAGCTTCAAAGACATTTGCTACGTCAACTTAAGCTACTGCTGTCGGCTCTCAGATGATGGAATCAAGGAACTCACGAAACTGAAGCACCTTCAAGTTTTGGTCTTGTATAGAACTCATGCGAGGTATGGCGGCAACCTGATCCTACCAATGATCACTGGTGATATGGCCAAAGAGATGAGGCAGCCAATCACTGATCAGTCACTCGACCACATCAGCAAGATGACGAGCCTCCGAGTACTGTATCTGGGCGACAACGATTTCAGTGAAGCAGCCATGATGAAACTTGTCACACTAAACAAGCTGACACGACTCGAGATTGACAGTACACAAATAAGCGAG
>JBGCDN010000460.1:0-3269 GCA_045105495.1 Planctomycetaceae bacterium | reverse complement strand
AATCCTGATGTGGCTGCATCCGTACGCTTTCAGTGCTGACTGGAAATCGCGGGGGCTGCACTGGCGATACTATCTCAACGATGGTTCGGCTGGCTTCGCGCTGTTGCCGCTGTATGTGCTTGGTGCGCTCAGTGCGAGTCGAGCTTTGCTGCAAGCGGATTACGCTCAGACATCGCTTCTCAACCTGCTTCTGCTAACGTCGAATCTGCTGATTTGCATTTGGTACGTCTGTACTTCAGGTTCCACTTTTCTGCTGCCGCTCGTGGTAGGGGCCTTCTATGCCACAGTTTTGTGGCTTTGCCTTCGACACCGAACGCTGAGGACTGACAACCAGCTCCGATTTGTGACCATCGTGGGATGGCTTTGTGCGGTTGTTGGCTCGATTGCTGCCAAGATTCAAGCAGCAAAAGCCCACTATGAGACGTTGCCTGACGAAGGGTGCTTCGTAGTGACTGCTGCGGCGAGAGGTCATCAGTCGATCGTTGGTTCGTGGAGGAACTCAGCGACCGGACGAAATGAGAACGCCCAGTTGCGAACGTTTCGAGACTTCGAAGGTCTGATGAAGCACCGCTGGCCGAAGCTCCACGCCCGATTCCGTCTTGTTTACAACAGAGTCGGGCCGCCAATCGCTGTGTCGATTCGATACCGCTGGCAGGCTGATTTGGTATTCATGGCGCTTAAGCCATTCGAGATTGTCGCTCTCGTCGCCAATCGATGTTTGCATACTGGTCGGTCTGGAAACCAGAAGTAGCTGTCAGCTCAGACTGCAATTGTCTGGAACATCCGGTTGTAGACTCGATCGACGTCTTTCTTTCCGCCCGGAACGAACAGAACATAGACAAAGTCTGAGTTCTCCCAAGCCTTGTAAGCAAACCCATCGGTGACGCCTCCAACGGTGGTTCCGTTTGGCATCTCTCGAACGCGTTCTCTTGGAGTGGCGACAAGAACCCAACCACGTCCGGCAACGACCAATGAGGTCGCGTCTTTTCCTGATTCAGGCGACCAGCCCACCGACGGAAGATCTCGCTGCAACCTCTGCAGTCGCAGTGGAAGGTTTGAGGGTTCAAAGCTGTCGTCGTTTGCATTCGCCGCCAACCGTGCGACTTCGGCTGAGCCGCGAGGAGCTGTTTGCACGATCTGGGAGAAGCTGACCTGGACTTGGTTCGGGATCAGAAGGAAGCCTGCCAGCAGAGCGATTGCCGCTGTGGCAGCGACAGCCAGAATCTTCCGTCGTGAAGACTTTGGCGATGTGGCGGGTATTTTGCCCGTTGAGCTTTGGCAAGCGGCGTGTAACCGATCGCGTAGCTCGGCTGGCGGTTGAACCTGTTGCATCACAGAGGCGATTGTCTGATCCAGTTCCAGTCGGCGGTCCAATTCCTGTCGAACTGAGATGTCGTCTTCGAGCGCATTGATAGCGTTGGCGAGTTCGGGGTCGGAAAGATCCGATTCGCTTCGTACGACTTCCAATTGTTCGAGTGCTTGATTGCGATCCATTGCCTACCTCAATTCTGCTCAGCGCTAGTCTGTTCGCCTCGAACCGCGCCGAGACGTCGCCGGAGCCATGCTTTCGCACGAGCCAGACGACTCATCACGGTGCCGATCGGAATATCCATCCGTTCGGCGATCTCGCGATAGCTGCAACTTTCGTAATAAAACAGGACAACGGTCGACCGAAATTCTTCCGGCATCTGATTCAAAAGGCTCTGAAGCTGTTCGCCATCGATCTCTGTGTCCGAGTTGGTTTCCTGAGCGACCTCAGGCAACGAATCCAGATTCACAGACGATGTCTTCCGTTTCGTAACAAGCTTCAGAAATGCGTTTCGCCCAATCGTGCACAACCAACCACGTGCCTTGCGGCTATCCCGTAGTTGGCCAAGATTGGAGTGAGCCGACAGGAAGGTCTGCTGCGTCAGGTCTTCCGCATCGGCGCGTGATCCGCAGAGTCGATACAGGAAGCCAAAGACGAACGTATAGTGTTCGTCGATGAGGGCAGAGATTTCGAGAGGTGTTGCATCAGGATCACTCAACAGCGCAACTCCACCTGTGTGGTCGCTTTGTGTTTCCAGAGCCAACAAGTCTTGCCCCCATCGAGGCTCTGCCTCTGACGTTTCAGAACGAAGTGGCAACGACCGTTGGCGTCTACCACGTTACTCGTAAACCAAACGAACGTTGCATCCTCACTGAATACAACGTCCCTCAGGGCACTTGAGTCGGTTCGCGGCGAGCGTATTCCCGAAATGCGGGGCTTACTGGAAATACTTAAGGAACTCGTCGTCGTCATCCTGCTTGGGCTGAGATTTTGGCTGGGTCGGACGATTCTGTGGCCGCGTTTGTCGCTTATCGGACTTCTTGGCTGGTTTTGTCCCGCGCGGGGTCTTCTTGCGGCGCGACTGTGAAATCGGTTGCGATTCGTCCGTCTTGCACACTTCACACCGTCCACGATGGTCCAGTGGATCGCCGCACGCATTGCAGAGTGGAATCGGCTCGATCGCATCGTCCAGCGTTGGTGCTGTGACGTCCGATTCAGAATCAGTGGAGCTTTGCGAAGCAGCGACATAAGTATTTTTGCCAGCTTCGGTCTTCCGCTTGGACTGCTTTTCACGCTGCGCTTCGACTTTTTGTTCCAACTGCGAAACGAGGTTCTCCTGTCGAATAATCTCAGTTTCCGCCTGCAATCCGCTGGTAACGTCTTTGGCCGAAACGTGAATGCGTGCCTGATTGTCGTACTGAATGGTCACTTCGATTTCGGAGAACTCCGGCAGATTTTTTGGAAGGTTCCGAACAACACAGTCACCAATCTTGACGTGTGGTTTCTCTTCCGACGTTCCGCTCTCCACGATCTGAAGGTGGACTCGTTGTTGGTTCGGCTTGACTGTGCCAAACGTCTGAACCTTGGCGACGGGCAGAGTGGTGTTTGGTGGAATCAGATAGTAGGGGACTCGCTTGCCAGACTTGTCTCGAACAAGAATTCCAAGACCGCGAGCGTTGACGCTTTGCTGTTTGACGCTGGCAAGCCGATCGGAAGCCTTTCGCGTGAGAATCGATTTGGAAACCCGACTTTGTGAAAGCAGCATCCCTGCATAGAACGCCGCGCCGTGCGAGATGGAGTGATCGGGTGAGAGAGTGGTGTTGAGCGTACGCCCGCTAAGGCTCTTGAGTGAATCGCGAACCATCGGCATCCGCGACGCGCCGCCGGTGGTCAGCAGGACATCGACGTGTGCCCAACCCATTTTGCTTTTCTTCAGCATGTCGCGAGTGATCTTGCAGGT
>JBGCDN010000459.1:0-5849 GCA_045105495.1 Planctomycetaceae bacterium | reverse complement strand
ACAATCCGGTGACGGTTCACGACCTTTTCCAAACCGTCTGCAAGTCGATGCACGTTGACCCGAACCACGAAAATATCAGCCCGTTGGGGCGACCGATGAAGGTGGTTGATGGTGGTCAGGTTATCGAAGGACTGCTCGGCTGATCGTGGGAAGCTCTACCATTTTTCTGTCTCTTTGCCGGTACCTCTAACCGCGAATAACCGGTCTCACCCTTCTGGTACCACCATCCCAACGCCCAGACTGGCACTCGGTCAAGCAGAACGCTTGTGTTAGCGCCGCCGTGCCATTTCCTGGATGGCTCGGGCTGCGGCTGCCGCGCCGAATTCGACAAGGTCTCGCATTTGACCTTGCCGTTGTCGCCAGCGAACGCGATCCAGTTCTCGTTGTCTGCGTTCCATTTTGCTTCGGGCGCTGGTCAGGGCATCGCGAGCAGCTTGTTGGGCTTCGTTGGCGTGCTTAACGGCGCGTTCGTAATCCTGATTGGAGAGTGCGCGGCTGGCGTCCAGCAGGATTCCGGATGCGCGAGACAGGTCGGCGGAGACACCAGCTCGGTAGAAACCTCTTGCTTTGCGGATTTCCTGTTCGGCCTGTGCGATTTCGCCCTGAGCCTGACCGTGGAGTTGCAGGTCTTGTTGGAAGAGCTCCTCAACACGCTCAAAGTCAGCCCCGCATTCCTCTACCTTCGTCGCGACGTAAGGCCAATCTGTTGGTTCCAGTTGCGTGGAGCGAACAATGTCCTGGACTCGGTCTCGGGCCATGCGGTAGCGGTTGTTGCAAAGATCACGGTCGGCTCGACTCTCTGACAGCATGCGACCAATGCGGTCTGCTTCCGCTTCGATCCTGCTGATTCGTCCCTCACACTCTTCCTTTTGTTTGTCGAGTTGCTGTCGACGTTCAGCGACCGACGCAATTGTTGCGGTGACGTCGGCTTCGCGTTCCTGAACTTCTTCGATAAGCCTTCGAGCGCGGATGTAGTGTTGCGTTTTCAGGCTGATCGCGGCTTCCGCCTGATCCAGCAGTTCGGACATGGTCTTGACCATCTCCCGAGCCGATTCGAGATTGTCAATGACGCCCCGCCAGGTCTCGACGGGGTAATTTGTTTCCAGATGTTTCTCTTCCAACTGTGCCGCGGCCGCTTTGTCTAGCAGGGTTCGCAGGGCAGCGCGGCGTTCGTCCAGTAGGGTGCGGCTGTTGTTTTGCATCTCGACGGATGTGTCGAGAATCATCTCCAATTCGTCAGTCCGGCGGCTCATCGCATCGAACGCACGCTGCGATGTGTCGATTGCGCCGCGGTTGAGGTGCAGTTTTAGTTCGTCGCGGATGTCGGCGTAGTCTTTCCACGCGTTGTCTGGAGACGCTTCTGGTTCTGCGAAAAGGAAACCATCGGACCGCATTTTTCCGGTTCGTTCTTTGAGCTCTTCAACTCGCTGATCCATCGCGCGGGCGTCGTCTTCGATTTGAATGACATCCCGAGTTCGCTGCAAAAGAGCTTCGAGTTGCTCGCGCGCATCGCCCAGTGTGCGTACGGCGGTTAGCGGGTCCGCGTCTACTTTTTGAGTGCCGGCGTCGGTTAGCTCAGCAACAGAATCCATTTCTGTCTGATAAGGATCTGGTGCGTACTCTCGGCCTTCGATCTCGTCGAGTGCTCCGATCAGGTCTTCGCTTAGCCCATCGACTTTACCGATTGCTTCACGAGCGTCTTCGTGGGCGTTCTCTAGTCGCTGCAGGCGTTGTCGGCATTCCGATTCCAGTGCGGCCAGTTGTTCCAGCTTGCTTGTGTCTTGGAGCAACTCGCTGGCCCGGCTGAACTGAGCCTTTCGACCCGTTCCGGTTGTTTCGACAAGGTCTTGAACCTTGTCCCACATGTCCATGAGTTCCAGCCATCGGTCGCGATAATTGTCGAGTACGACTTCGATCGCTTCGTACTCTTCGCGAGTGGCGCCTTCCATTGGGACTTTGAAGTCAGCATCGAGGGCGGGTAGCTTCTTGTGCTTCTCGCGGAGGCCATCCATGACATCGCCAGATCGGACGACGCGAGTTTTGAACGCATCGAGTTCTTTCTCGACCTTGCCGCGACGCAGCTTGTGTTTGATCCACATCCACCCCATGGCGATAGAGCCACCACCAATGAGGGCAGGGAAGACGATCATTGGCCATTCAACGGCCAGCAACAACTGAAACATCGGATGTCAAATCTGAGTAGGAAATGCGCGCGACTTCCATTGCACAGGAATCAGATCTCTTCGGCAAGTAAGCAGTCTAAAATCGCGCAGCGTGGCGTGCGTTGACGCACATCGAACGTTGTCGCTGGTTGCGACTACTTGACGGTGTCGGCCTTCTTACGAAGCTCGATGGCTGTCTTCTTCGCTGCGTCTGACTTCTTCTTCGAATCGGACAGCATCTTGTTGGCGGCATCAGCTGCTTTCTTTGCTTGAGCTGCTGCCTTCTTGGCCGACTCAAGAGCCTTGGTCGCCTGGTCCAGTTTCGATTTCGCGTCTTTCGCTGTCTTCTCTGCGGTGGCAATTGCCTTCATTGCTTCCTCTGCGGCCTGCTCAGCGTCATCTGCTGCTCGGAGTGTTTCAACCCGAGCACGTTCTCGATCCTTGCGGAAGTCGGGAACCATAACGATGTTCTTGACCGTCCCTTTTAACTTTTCTTGCCCGGCTTCGCTGATTTTTGTTTGCCACGTGTAAAGCTTGTTGAGCTTCTTGAGTGCGGCGATGTGGTCGATGCCGGCGTCCGTTACGCCTGTACCGTAGACATTGAGATATTCGAGCGACTGCAGTGGCTTGAGATGAGCAAGTCCTGCGTCGGTGATGGCTGTCTTCTCAAGATGAAGCTTGGTCAGGCCAGTCATGGTCCCCACGACTTTCAAAGCTTCATCAGTGATTTTGGTTCCTCGAAGATTCAGCGAATAAACCTGTTTCGCGCCGGCAAGTGCTTTAAGCTGATCGTCGCCGATTTCTTTGTCGGACAGGTGGAACGCGATTGTGATTCGCGGGTCATTTTGGGCAAGCTGCATTGCCTGGCCACCGCTGTCACGGACGGCTTTGATGAGAGCTGTGTCCTCTGCGGACGGTCCTGATTTCGTCTCCTGAGAGAACCCAAAGGACGGGACGCTAATCGCAATGGCGAGAAGGAGGAACGGACGCATGCTCATCGACGGACTCCGATAGTGAATCTACACAACGCTCTATATCAGCATTGAGTCGCCCATGTTTCAACCACATACGTTGGTTTGTCCATGTTCGTGTGAGGTTCGGCGGCTTTTCGAAGTCAGCCGGTACGAGGGGCACTCTCGCCAGTCCGGTTCCCTATTCGCGCGGAGTCGAGGTTCGGCGTAAACTGCCAGATCCCTTCAGTTGGTGACAAGGATGTCTACCGCTCTCTCTCCGCTTGAACCTCGCGCTTCGTTTGACCCGTTTCGGTTGATCGGTCGTTTGGTTCTGCGCGTTTTGAGAGAGGCGGGCAGTATTTCGATTTTCCTTGCGAGCGTGATTCGCCGGATTCCGGGCGGGATTCGCCGCGACACGTTTGTTCCCAGCTTGTATCAGGTCGGTGTCGGAAGCTTGCCGGTCGTCATGGTGACGGGGCTATTTATTGGCATGGTCCTGGCGATTCAGTCTTACCATCAGTTTGCTTCGATGCATCTTGAGAGTCGCCTAGGAGCCGTGATCACGATGTCGTTGGTCACCGAGCTTGGCCCGGTTCTGGCTGCGACGATGTTGTCTGGTCGAGTTGGAAGTGCGATTGCCGCTGAGCTTGGAACCATGCGTGTTACCGAGCAGATTGACGGTATCCGTGCGTTGGGGGCAGATCCGGTTCAGTACCTTGTGGTTCCTCGCTTCATGGCGTGTTTGCTTTTGATTCCATTGTTGACTGCTGTTGCGGATGGGGTTGGAACGCTGGGAGGTTGGTGGCTGAGTTGTCAGGTGCTTGGTGTTTCCAGTCACGATTACTGGATGCATGCGAACAGCATGGTCACAGGTTACGACGTACTTGGCGGGTTATTTAAGAGCCTGTTTTTCGGAGCTGCGATTGCCGTGATCTCTTGTCATCGTGGTTTTCACTGTGGCAGCGGTGCGCAGGGCGTCGGCCGGGCGGCGACGGAATCATTCGTGATTTCGTTTGTCGTGATTTTGATCATCGACTTCCTGTTGGGCGTTCTGATCAACTCTCTTTACTACGCCATCTGGCCGGGGGCGGTGTCGTTGATATGAATCGACTCGCAACAATAACTCATCAACAGCATGACGATGAGGTTCTTCGATTGGACTCTGTCTCGCGTTCTTTCGGTTCACAAGTCGTGTTGAAAGATGTCTCGTTCCGCATTCGACGGGGTGATACCCACGCGGTGATCGGCGAGAGCGGGTGCGGCAAAAGCGTGACGCTGAAGCTGATGATGGCTTTGATGGAACCGACTGGTGGCGAGGTCAATTGGTTCGGTCGTCCTTTGAGCCAGCGGTCTGAAGCGGAGATCGATACCGAGCGGTTGCGGTTCGGGTTCCTGTTTCAGAACGCAGCGTTGTTCGACAGCATGACGGTGTTCGACAACGTCGCATTCGGTCTGAAACAGAATCTAAATTTGTCGAAAGACGAAATGTACGAGCGGGTCATCGAGCGACTCCAGGAAGTCGGTCTGCCAGCCATGAACGCGCCGAAGATGCCTTCTGAGCTTTCAGGAGGAATGCGAAAGCGAGTGGCATTGGCGAGAGCGCTGGTTTTGGAACCGGACGTCATGTTTTATGACGAACCGACAACTGGTCTCGATCCAATCATGAGTGATGTCATTAACGAACTGATTCTGCGAGTGCGTGAGCGGCGTGAAGTGACGAGCGTTGTTGTGACGCACGACATGAACACGGTTCGTCGAGTTGCCAATGCGGTCACCATGTTGTACCCGCGGGCGTTGCTGCGAGATGCAGACTCGCAGGTGATCTTCGATGGCGATGTGGATGGGCTGTTTCAGTCCGGCGAAGAACGCATTGCCTCGTTTGTCCGCGGTGATGCTGGTTCTCGAATTGCCCAGATGCTTTCCGCAGCGTAAAGGAATACGCGATGGATGATAAAGAAATGGAATTTCGCGTGGGCGTTTTCGTGGCCATCGCCACGTGTGTCGCCGCGTTCATGGTGTTTCATTTTAGCGAGCTAAGCGAGTCGTTTCGTTCGTCGAAAATGGTGTCGGTTCACTTCCGGGATGCCGGCGGATTGCATAGTTCGTCGCCGGTTCGCATGAGTGGAATTCAAATCGGTTCTGTTCGCGATATTCGGCTTGATGAAGTGAACGGCGGTGTGCTGGTTCAGCTTGCGATTCAGGAAAAGTACACAATCCGTCAAGGTTCGCAGCCACGAATAACCAGCTCAGTCTTGGGTGACTCCGCAATCGATTTTACACCGGGTGTCGGTACAGAGCCGATCGAAGCGAACACGATTATTCCAGGCGTCGCTGCGTCTGGGCCCATGGAATCGATCGCAAATCTGGAAGACCGCGTCGGCCGCGCGTTGGATGTGTTTACTCAGACGGGGCGTGAATGGGGGCGTGTTGGTGCCAGCATGAACAAGGCTGTCAGTGGTACTGATGGTCGGCAGATGAACCGAGTGATGAACGCAACGTTGGCGTCGTTGGAGGAGTTTACAAGGACGATGCGAACAGCGAGTCAGACGCTACAGTCGGCTCAGGGCGTTCTGGCTGATTCCGCAACGCAAGACGGTTTGCGAGCGACGCTGGATGCATTACCGAAACTGGTGAACGATACGCGTCAGGCGATTCAGGCAGTTCGCGTGACGGTTCAGCGAGTCGATCGCAATATGCAACATCTTGATACGGCTATCGAGCCGATCGCGGCGAA
>JBGCDN010000458.1:0-3546 GCA_045105495.1 Planctomycetaceae bacterium | reverse complement strand
CAATTGAACCAGCTGCAATTGAAGAACGATCAAAACCGCTACGAGACAGAGCGAAATGCTCAAGAGGAAGAAGACCAAGGTCAAACAGAATTACGCCAAGCTCTGAGTCGACTGCGGGAGCTGGCTCAGCGACAAGAAGATTTGAATAAGCAGCTCAAAGAGCTACAAAACGCGTTGGAACAGGCGGAGACGAAAGAAGAAGAGGAAGAGATTGAGCGACAGCTCAAACGGCTGAGAGATCAGCAGGAAGAGATGCTGCGTGACACGGACGAGTTGATGGAACGCTTGGATGAGTCTCAGGATCAAGAAGCCATGCAGGAGACTCGCGAGCAATTGGAACAAACTCGCGAACAGATGCGTGAGTCCGCCGAGCAACTGCAACGCGGTGAGGTAACTCCGGCTTTAAATTCAGGCACGCGTGCTCAACGAGAACTGGAGGACATGCGTGAGGAACTGCGTCGGACTTCGGCAAACCAGTTCGAAGAACAGATGCGTGACATGCGAAATCGAACACGCGACCTTGAAAATCGCCAACAGGAAATTGGCGAAATGCTTCAACAGGAACAGGCAACCAACCAAGAAAACTCCGGCCTGCGAAGCACCAACGACCAGAAAAACGACCAGCAAGAACAAGAACTCGGAGATGCACTCCGAGAGCAAAACCAAAAGCTCAACGACTTGCTGCAAGAGATCGAAGAAACCGTCCGCGAAGCCGAAGAAACCGAACCGCTGTTGGCGGAGAACCTGTTCGATGCGTTTCAAGATATCAATCAAAGTCAGACGCCTGAGCGGCTTGACCGAGCAGCAGAATTGTCGGACCGAGGTCTGACGGAACCTGCTCAGCAGTTCGAATCCGAAGCCCGCGAAAGCATAACGAACTTTCGAGAACAGATTGATCGCGCTGCCGAGAGTGTATTGGGCGATGAAACCGATGCATTGCGAACGGCTGTGCGGATGCTTGAGGATCTTGAGCGTCAGCTAGATAACGAGATCGACCAATTCAGCCCCAACCAGCGGTCAGGAGACCCCACCGACCTACAGCAGGATCGCAATCAGCTAATAGATCCAGCCGGTGACCAAGCCGGTGATCAAGCTAGGAACCAAGACGGAGAACTGCGGCAGCGTGAAGGTGAGGAGGCGTTGAACCAAGACGGCGAACAGCCCGGCGAATCGCGGCGAGGTGAGCAACGGCCAGGTGAGCAGGATGACCAGCGAGGCGAGTCCCAGTCGAATCAGGACGGCAACGCTTCCCCGCGTGACTCGCAAGACCGTGAATCCGATCCATCCGCCCAACCAGATGGCTCAAGGGAACCCTCGGACCAGCAATCTCAGGAGCCAGCGGAAAAAGAGGGCGGCCGACAGCCTGGTGAGCCATCCCAGAGTGAAAACGGGCAAGAACCCGGAGAACAAGATTCGCAACAGCCAGCGTCCAATCAAAGCCGCCAATCACAAGATCAACAGCAGCAAGATCAACAAGGCAACTCGCCAGGGCAACAGAATGGCAACCAACCGGGTTCAGAACAGCCGCAAAACCAAGAGAACAATCAGCGCGGTGGGCAAGACTCTGGTGACCGGCCTCGACCAGGAAGTTTGCGTGACGCAATCCGTCAGGGTGGCGATCAACAGCGTCAGAATGGCGGTGGCTTGGGCGGTTGGGAGCAACTTGAGCTCGCTCCGATCACGGGTGAAGACTTCCGCGAGTGGTCGGATCGACTCCGCGATGTGGAGGAAATCGTTGACGACCCTGAACTTCGCGCTGAAGCCGCTCGCATTCGAGAAAAGGCTCGTGGCTTCCGACGTGACTTCAAACGACACTCGAAAGAACCGAAGTGGGATTTGATCAAAGAGCTTGTCGCGAGGCCACTGGGCGAGTTGCGACAAGAAGTGTCCGAGGAGCTACTACGGCGTTCTGCGGAGAAGAACGCATTAGTGCCCATCGACCGCGATCCTGTGCCGGAAGAGTTTGTCGAGCAAGTGCGACAGTACTACGAAAACTTGGGCCGAGGTGAGTGATGTTACAGCACGGCTTTCAATGTGTACTGTTCGCTGATTTCGTAGTCGGTTCGCCAACTTGGGTACCCGGTGCAGCAGCCGCCGTTGTGGTGATCGCGATTCTGACTCTGTTCAGCTATCGCCGCACACCCATGACATGGGGCACGAAGTGCGTTGGTGTGTTACTCAAGGTTGCAGGAGTCGGCTTGTTGGCCGTTTGCTTGATCGAGCCGCTGTTCAGCGGTGTGCGTCCGAGACCTGGTGCCAACCTTTTCGTCGTGCTCACGGACAACAGCCAGAGCATGACCGTGAATTCAGGGAGTCAGGTTCGAGCAGATTCGTTGAAGGAACTGCTGGACGAAGACAGTGGCTGGCGAACACGACTGCAACAGGACTTTGATGTTCGCGACTATAAATTCGACACGCAACTGCAACACATGGACGGCGGAACCGTCGACTTTGATGGAGCAGGCTCTGCGTTGCATACGGCAATCGAAACGATTCAAACGCGGTTCAAAGAACGCCCGGTTGCCGGTGTCATTGTCCTGAGCGACGGAAACGCAACTGACCTCGCAACACTCGATGACTACCAGTTTCCTGTCTACCCCATCGTCGATCGCGACTCCGACACAATCCAAGACGTCAGCATTCGCAATATGACGGTGGCACAAACGAACTTTGAAGCTGCCCCAATCTCCGTTCAGGCCGTCGTCACCAACCAAGGCTTTAGCGCACAAAACGTCACTGCACGGATCGTCAATCGCGAAGGCAAAACGCTTCAGGAACAAAAGGCGGATATCGATAAGTCGCGAGACCACGAGTTTAAGTTCCGATTTCGACCCGATGAGTCGGGGCTGAGCTTTCATCGTTTGGAAGCATTTCCAACCGCCGCCAAAGCCACTTTCGAGAGCGACAAGCCCGGCACGGAACTGACACTGGCCAACAACAAACGCTGGATGACCGTGGACCGTGGCGGTGGACCGTTCCGCGTGCTCTATGTCTCTGGTCGGCCTAACTGGGAATTCAAATTTATCCGTCGCGCGTTGGATGAGGATGACGAAATCAAACTGACGGGCCTCATACGAATCGCCAAGAAGCAGCCGAAGTTCACTTTTCAGGATCGAAGTGGCGTGAGTGATCGCAACACGTTATTCGAAGGCTTTGACGGCACCGATGACGAAGATGCGGAGTCCTACGATCAAACCGTCTTCATACGAGTCGGCGTTGAAGATGAGTCGCAGTTGACGGACGGTTTCCCCAAGGATTCCGACGAATTGTTTCAGTACCACGCGATTATTTTGGATGACATTGAAGCCAAGTTTTTCACTGCAAATCAAATGCTGCTGTTGCGGAGATTCGTTAACCAGCGAGGCGGTGGCCTCATGATGCTTGGTGGTATGGAGTGCTTCAGCGGCGGCTATGACAAGACGCCGCTGGGTGAGGTACTGCCCGTGTACCTCAACAAGGCTGGAAGCCACACTATCGACGACGACAACCGTACGAAGTGGCAAATGACCCGCGAAGGGTGGCTGCAGGACTGGACTCGTTTGCGTG
>JBGCDN010000457.1:0-3044 GCA_045105495.1 Planctomycetaceae bacterium | reverse complement strand
GTCCAGTTCAAGGTCAAGGTAAACGAGTCGTGGCGGTGTCATCTTCGCAAGATCGCGCGTTCCTTTTTCCAGCCCGCCGACTGCGGAGATCGAAAGCGGTAGCAGAATCAACACGCCCGCAACCATCACGACGCCCTGCATCACGTCGGTCCAAACCACGGCGTGGAACCCGCCGTACGTCGTATAAACAATGACCGCGATTCCGAACGCCAGCAGGCACAGTAGGTATTCCGGTTCGACACCAGCGAAGAAACCAATGCCGCTGACTTGTTCTCCCAACCACGCAGATGACGACTGAAACGCGCCGACGTCTTGTAGCAGCGTTCGCAGAATTTCACGTCCAGCTTTGAACTGAGCGACAAGATTGAACGACGTGAAAAACACAATTAGCAACGTCGCCAGTAAGCCGAACCAGCGACTGCGGAACCGGTCGCGAATGACATCAGGAACCGTGATAGCACCGGACAGCCGCGCGACTTGGTTCAATCGTTTTCCCAGCAAGCCCATCGTGAAGATCGGCACGACCATGTAGCTGCCGATCCAGAGTGCCAGAACCCAACCGTGTGAGTAGATCTTCGACGGGAACCCGGTAAAGCTGCCGCCCGACGCGCTGGTTGCGGCGAACGTTAGCGCGAAGGCCCAGACGCCGAGGCCTCGGCTGCCGAGGAAGTATTCGGAAAGGAAGTCGCGTCCTTTGAGAAGACGATTGGCAAGCCCGGCAAGTACGAAGACCACAGCGGTGTACGCAAGGAACGTAAGGAGCGCCGCGTTTGATCCGGCTTGGGCGAGCAGAGTCATTCGGAGCTCCGTTCGTGGTTCTCTACTTGCGATTCGTTCTCGCCAAGGTCGTCGTCTGTCATGCAGAATGTGCAGAACCAGATTGTGAACACATCAGCAACGAACCACGGAACACCGATTCCCCAAAACACCCACGATGGAATGCCAAGTACTGTCTTCAGTTCTTCAGGAGTCTTGTTGTAACCAAGGAAGTAGCACGTTGGGACCGCCCAAAGCAGCGCGATGCACCACGCGATGAAAATGATGACGGCTTCGCGTCGTGTATTGAGAAAAGTTGGGTGGTAGTTGCGTTCGGACATTTTCGCTTGCGTCTCCGGCGATCATACTACCCGTGTCGAATTACAAATCTCAAACCACGCTTCGAATTCGAAGCAGGAGCAACGTTGTGCAGAACGATTTGAAAGTCAGCTTCATCGGAGCAGGGCGAATGGCAACGGCGTTGGCTACGGGGATGGCGAGTTCGTTTGTTGAAGCCGATCGGATTGTGGCCAGTGACCCTTTCGAAGCGTCGAGAACCGCCTTTGCCGAAGCGAGTGGCTGTAGTGCGATTGAATCGAATGACGTTGCGGTCGCGAACGCAGATGTTGTCGTGCTTGCAGTCAAGCCGCAGTATCTTGACGAGGCGGCAGCTCAGATTTCGGACAACATCTTCAGCGACAAGCTAGTCGTCTCCGTGATCGCCGGGGTCAAACTGAAACGGCTTCATCAACTGTTCGGCGAAGCGACGCGGATTGTTCGAGTGATGCCAAACACGCCTGCTCTAATCGGCGCGGGGGTTTCTGCCATTGCTGGCAGCAGCACTGTCGGCGACATTGACCTGCGATTGGTCGAGCAAATGATGCAGACGGTTGGGGAGGTGGTGTTCCTTCCGGAAACTCAAATCGATGCTGTGACAGGTTTGTCAGGCAGCGGGCCGGCGTACGTCTATCAGTTTATAGAGGCCATGAGCGATGGAGGTGTTCTTGCTGGCTTGCCACGACAGACGGCGACCAAGCTGGCGGCTCAAACGGTTCTAGGGGCAGCTCGGATGGTGATGGAGACAGGAATGCATCCGGGAGAATTGAAAGATGCGGTCGCCAGTCCGGCCGGAACCACAATCGCCGGACTGCACGAATTGGAAAAGGGAAGGTTAAGAGGAACGGTCATGAATGCTGTGTCAGCCGCGACGGAACGCTCAATCGAGCTGGGGGCGATGGACGATTAGTTCATGTGGCGTCGCAATCCGTTTAACTGTTATGACTGGTTGTTGGAACGATGTTGATTTGACACACCACTTTGGTGACCTACGTTTACACAGAGCGTGGTGAAAATGCTCCAACAGGCAATCACACGAACGAGGTAACTTTGAACAGTCACTCAACAACTCAGGCTTCGTCGCTGCTGCCAGCTGGTCAGACGGCGAACCAGTACATGAAAACATCTCATGTGCTCGGTGAGTTATTGGGTTTGGCCAACACGATTGCTCTTGGCGGCGACGCCAGCGAAGCGGGGCGTCTTAGAACAATTGCTCGGCGATTGCTGAGTGTTCTTCATCACAGGGATCCTGCTACGGTCGAGCATTCACGACGTGTTGCGATGGTCAGCGTTGGTATCGCGGAGATGCTGGGTTGGACCGCCAGACAGCGTTCGCTTCTCGAAGTCGCTGCTTTGGTTCACGACATAGGGAAGATCGGTGTTCCCGATCATGTACTCTTGAAGCCCGGGAAACTGAGTTCCGAAGAGTACGACTTGATTGGCAAGTATCACCGTGTGGCGATCTCCATCTTCCAGGCTTGTCGAGCCGACCGCGAATTCGTGCAGATGCTTAGTCAGATGTACGATCAATATTGTGACTCAGAAGATCAGGTTACTGGTGAGGTTCATCTTGGTTCGCGAATCCTGGCCGTCGCCGATGCTTACGATTCATTAAGCACCAGCAAGACCTTCCGCAAAGGTCACTCACACAAAGAAGTGATGAGTATCCTGAACGAGCAGTCAGGAACACGATTCGACGGAAACATTGTCCGCGCGTTGTCGCGATGGTACGAGCGTGAGGGCAAGGCATTGCTGACGCTTGATGAGAATGCGATATCTCAACAGCAGAGTCCGCTGACTGAAGAGCAGCTGGCTGAAATTCACCTATTCGGAACCATCTTTGGCTGTCTGAGTTTGGTGGAATCAACATACGACGGCCTCTGCGTGGTCGATCGACATCAAAACATTGTTGTGTGGAACGGCGGTTCTGAAGAACTGTTTATGCGGCCTGC
>JBGCDN010000456.1:0-5962 GCA_045105495.1 Planctomycetaceae bacterium | reverse complement strand
CTATTTTGGCGGCGGCGAATGGGTCGAAGAATGGGATTCCGTCGATTCCAACTCGATGCCGCAGGCCATTGAAATCATTGTGTCGGTTCAAATACCGAAAGACGGGGAGAGCGTAGTCACACCGCAGTCGCAGTTCTCCAGAGCCGCCGAAAGTAGCTCTGACGATGACGAAGTCGAAGCGGTGATCCGCAAGTATCGTCGCGTTGTCGCTATTCCACTTGTTCCGCCGATTGAACTGGAGGAACTCTGATGCGAAGTCCACAGAAGCTACCGCAGCGAGAGGGAAGCGTTCTCGTTGTGGTATTGATTCTTGTAGTGCTGCTGTCGTTGTCGGCGTACAAGTACACGCAAACGATGATCACTGAATACACCGCCGCCGACATGTACGGACGTCGGATGCAGACGCAAGCCTTCTCCAGTTCTGGCGTTGAATTCGCTGCAGACACCATCGGGAATCGAACGTTCGAAGCGGGTGAGAACCTGATTAGCGACGAAGGCATCTTCCAGGGTGTCAGCATTCAGACCGGAGAAGTCGCTAAGAACAACGGTTTCGTCAGCCTTGTGTCAGCCAATGAAAGCGATCCGAACAACAAGTCGGTTCGGTTCGGCCTGACTAGCGAATCAGGCAAGCTGAACCTGAACTACCTGCCTGCGTTGGAGCAGCAGTTTGTCGAAACCAACGAAGACGGTGGCGATACCGGAATGATTAACCCTCAGTTCTACGACATTCTCTCAGGCATCCCAGGTCTCGACGACCAAACGCGTATCGATTCGCTACTGGATTGGATAGACGAAGACGACGACCCTCGCCCATTCGGCGCTGAGAGTTCTTACTACCAGGGTTTGAACAATGGCTACGAGTGCAAGAATGGTCCCATCGAATCACTGGAAGAGTTACTGCAGATCCAGGGGTTCACAGCGGAAGTTCTCTACGGCGAAGACGCCAACAGAAACGGCTTGTTAGACAAGAATGAAGACGACGGAAGCGAATCGCTACCCGATGACGATGAGGATGGGGTTCTTAACCTCGGCATCCTTGGCTACTGCACCATTCTGAGTAAAGAGAGCAACACACGAGCCGACGGTTCAGACAAGGTGAACTTGAACCAGGGACTGATGACAGAACTGTACGACGCAATCGCTGATGAGTTTGATGAGGAGCGAGCCAAGTTTGTTGTCGCGTATCGGCTGTATGGTTCTGAAGACGCAGTCGCAGACGAAGATGGTTCTAGTCTGACCGTCACACAGGAAGAAGTCGCCTCTGCAGTCGGCAACGCGCTGGTCGGCGATGTTGAAGGTACCGTCTCTCGCGGCGGGCTCGACCTGACCCAACCAGCTCAGTTCGAATTCACATCACTTTTTGAACTTGTTGATGCGACGGTGATGGCCGAAGTGAATGGCACAGAAGTGGCTCTCGAGAGTCCTTGGCAAACCGGCAGTCTTCAAGCCGAATTGCCGGCGATGTTCGACACGTTCAGCCTGACAGACGATGCGTTCATAGAAAATCGAATCGATCCAAACTACGCACGCCGTGAAGTGTTGATGACCATTCCAGAAGTCGATCCGGAAGTTGCAGATGCCATTGCCGAGAGCAGTGTTGTGACCGCAGACGGCAAGGTTTCTCAGTCCACGCTGGAGCTTCATGCAACGCCCGGCTGGATTTATCTGGAAGACATTGTGGACCTTCCGACCATGCGACGGCTGGAACCTTACCTCACAACTCGGGGCGACATTTTTCGGGTTCAGGCTGTCGGCTATTACGAAGAGAATGGCCCGTTCTCGCGGGTTGAAGCACTGATTGACGGCAGCGAATACCCAGCGAAAGTTGTGACGATTACTGATCTCACCACGCTGGGACTTGGGTACTCGCGGGTTCAGCTAGGGTTAGAAGCAGAAGAAAGCACACGTTGACAAAACGCAACGTGTCCGGCGGCAGATTACTGACGATGCTGCAGTCGAAAGCGGAGAATATGGGGTTCAATAGAGTCAGTCCTTGTCTTGTGACACAGCAAGACCGAATACTTGGGCTGACGTTTGGCGGCGAAGTTGTCGTGTTAAGAGGTGAAGTGTGAGTGATTCACTGGCAATCGAATGGGGCGATGAACGCATCGTACTGCTTCAGGGTAAGACCTCCGGCAAGCATGTGGTCGCTCGCAAAGCGCTTGTTCTTTCCTGGCCTGAAGAGATTGAACCTTCGCGGGCTCCCGACCAAGCTGCACAGTGGCTAAAGGGAGAACTGACTTCTCACGGGTTCAGTGCGAAGCAGGCAATCGTCTCCCTGCCGCGCGAAACCGTGGTTGTGAGGCATCTTGAACTGCCCAATATTCCGGACGGCGAGTTGCCGGATATGGTCCGATTGCAGGCTGCGACCAAGGTCACGCTGAGTGCCGATAAGTACCTGCTGGACTACGTTCCGCTGCCACCGCGTGGTGCGGAAACCAGAGATGTCCTAATGACAACGGTTCCAACCGAAGTCACGAACGGCATTAAAAGGATTCTCGGCAAAGCGGGTCTTGAGATCGCGTCGATTGGCGTCAGCTCGCTGCACTCTGGCGAACTGGTTGTCCAGCAACAGGACGCGAAAGTTCGAGCCGCCAATCAGCTTCATCTTTCGGTCGCACTCGCGGGGAACCGAGTTGAACTCGCATTACTTCGTGGCAAGTGTGCGCTGGCTGCTTCTTCGACTCGATTGGACGTTGAAGGCGAAGCTCGACACAAAGCAATCAACGCTGAAGTCAACAGGCTACGCTTGTCTGCACAGGAACTGCATGGCGGCCTGCCAATTTCACATGTCTGGGTGACACCAGCTGGCACCGATGCTGAATCTGTCTGCGACTTCCTCAAAGATAAGCTGCACTGCGACGGGAGTTGCTTCGACCCGCTCGGCGGAACCGGCGATGTGAGCGAAGAAGACCGCGGTTACTTCGCGACCACGGCCGGGCACCTGTTCGCATCACACGGTGCGGTCACAGAATCAGTCAACTACCTCAGCCCTCGAAAGCCTGTCCAAAAGCAGGATCGTCGCAAGATCATGATGATCCTCGGTGGCGTCGCCGCGGTTGCCCTCTTGGGAGCCAGCTACTGGCTATTCCAGAGGAACCTGGCGAACAAGGATGCCATGATCGCGGGGCTGAACGCTGAGATCCAAACAATGAAGGACGCCGTCCGCGAAGGCAAAGAAGACCTCGGCGCACATGGATTGCTTTCCAAGTGGGCTGGAAAGAAGAAAGATTGGCTCGAACAGGTCGAAGAGATTAACGGCTTGCTACCGAGCCGCGACATCATACTGGTTGAACAGTTCGCATTCCGGCCCGGCAAAGATGACCAGCGTCTGTCCTTGCAGATTGGTGGAATCGCCAGAAGCCAGGACGACGCTGCTGAACTCGCCGACATTCTTCAAAAGCGGGGCTACAAAGTGAACCCGCCGAACTACGAAGAATCAAATCGCGACGAAGACTACGAGACCGAATTCACAATCAGCGCTGTTCTTCCTATGGAATCGGAAAGCTAACTGCTTCTCCGCTTCGCTTTGACACAACAGCCACTGCTTGACGAGATTTTCCGATGCAGGAACAAAACAGAACAAAACTACTTGCTGGCGTACTAGCAGCAACGGTTGGCTTTTACGGTCTTCGCCCCGACAAGATGATCACCGAGCCACTCGAGGAGCGCAGAGTTGCGCTTAGCAGTGCGCTGGAACAAAAAGACACCGCTTCGCGCGAAGAAAACGACTTACTCGACGCTCGTTTTGAACTCAATCAGTGGCGGGGTCAAAGCCTTCCACCAGACGCACTGAATGCACAGCGTGTTTATCGTGAGTGGTTGAATGGTTTGGCTCAAGAGTGTGGTCTCGGTGGTCCGGCCTTTGTGGTCGAACCAAAGGGACGCCGTAAGGCTCAGACGAGAGATGGTGTTGTCTACGAGACGATTGAAGTTCGCATCGAGGCGGAAGCAACGCTGGCTCAGCTGACTGACTTTTTATATCGGTTCAAGAAAACCGGGCTGATGCATCGAGTGCGTGACTTGAACGTCGATAGCGAGGATACCGAGGGCGATCCGTATCTCACGGTTGTGATGTTGTGCGAAGGCATCAGCATGGCTGATGCTCCACCGCGTGACGATCTATTCAAGCGAACCAAGATTGCTGGTGAACTTGAGGAAGAAGCCACAAAGCTGACTGTCGCGGAGCCAGATAAGTTCCCGTCAAAGTCCGGCTTCGTTGTCAAAGCAGGCGACGAATACATGGCTGTGACCGAAGTCGCTGAGGACGGAACGTGGACTGTCGAACGTGGGCTTGAGAATAGCGAACCAGTGGCTCATACCGCTGACACTCGAATCGAGCACCGGCCCATTGCGAAGGGCATGGAAGAAGTCACGTTCGACGACTACAAGCAGTTCCTTGCCGGTAGTCCGTTCGTTAAACCCACTCCACCGAAGGTCTACAAGCCACGTCTCAACAACATCACCAACAAAGAACTCTTCCGTGGCGAAAAGTTGGACTTCAAGGTCTCAACAGCTGATTTCGATCCGAGCAAAGGGCCGGCAGCCTATAAGCTGGCCGAAGGGCACCCGGAAGGTATGGCTATTGATGGGAAATCCGGCCAAGTCACATGGTCACCCGGAGATGATGTCGACTTCGACGAATACACCGCCACAGTTCAGGTGACCCAGCAGAAGAATCCTGCAGTCGACCTCACCCGTGAATTCACCGTCGCTTTGAAAGAAAAGAACGGCGCACCGGAGATCACGGTTCCGAGAGAACAGATCACGGCATGGTTGGGGCAGAACGTCACCGTGAAAATGCAAGTCAGAGATGAAACGACCGCGGAGGATCTAACATTCGAAATCGATGGTGTCGAAGGGGCCTACGTCGATTCGAAGACGCTGGCCTTTAATTGGCGACCAGCAGAAGACATCGACCCCGGCGAATACACCGCCAAAGTGACGGTGACAGACGCGAATGGCAAAACTGGTGAAGCCGAAATTCGACTAGACGCTCGTGACGACGCAGCGCGGTATACCAAGTTCACAATGTCTGTTGGTCGGAACGACGAGATGGAAGCGACGCTGTACGACCAGATCAATAACCGCAGGACCAAGGTGAAGGTCGGCAGTGATTTTTCAGTCGCCGATATCACAGGTAGCGTGAAGAACATCGACGGCAAAAGCATGGTGCTCGCCACGAAAGATGGCGAGATGGTCGTCGGCCTTGGCAGAGACATTCGAACCGTTGCCACTGAGTTCGCCGAACAGCAGAAGGCAGAGAAAAAAGCAGCACCAGAGCCTGCAGTTGAAGCGAAGCCCGAAGGCGAAAAAACTGAGGTCGTTTCCGAGGCTGTGGAAGCCACCGACGGTAAGTCTGAAGAGGCTAAGGAAGAATTCGGCGAGAAGAAAGACAACAAGTGACAGGGCGTTCTGTCCGAGGCTTCTGTTTCTAGGAGTGCACTTCTGAGGCTCCACCCCTCCCCGTCGCTTAGGCTCCGACCCTTCCACAAGTGAGAGGGTGACTGCGGCGGGTGTTGGTTAGCCGAGATCGGCGATCATGGCTTTGGTTGCTGCCTGCACGGCTTCTTCCCAGCGAGTTGCACCAAACTCGCTGGCGAACGGTTCACGTGAGTGAGCAAAGTTGATTCCGCGTGAACTGTTAATCAGCGCGCCTTGTCCATTCTTGTCGGCGGCTGTCATCACGTCTTTGGCGGTTCCTCCCTGGCTTCCGTAGCCTGGCACCAGCAGCAACGTGTGCGGCATGGCTGCTCGAAGCTGAGTCAATTCTTCGGGCCAGGTCGCTCCCACGACAGCCCCGACTTGTCCGTAGTCGCCGTCGAGCGTTTCAACGGACAATCGCTCGACCATGGCTGCGACGCCTTGGTACAGCGTCTGGTCGTCGGTCCTTCTATCCTGAAAGTCGGCCGCCCCCTTGTTGCTGGTTCTCACCAAGACATAGAGCCCCGCGCCGCGTTCC